>JAVXFE010000066.1:0-9252 GCA_036658075.1 Oscillospiraceae bacterium | reverse complement strand
TTGTTATATATGAGCTTATCTTTAGAAAGCCGGTTCCACTGGAAAAAGAGGCTGTTGTGCATTTTATTGGATTCATATTATTAATAGGCCTTATGATTTTTGCTACGTGGAATGATATAGTGAGGATATTTACAACTTGACGAATTCTTGATAAATTAAGGAAAATACAGGAGGTGTGCTTCGCATACCTCCTGTATTTTTGCTATATTATGTTTTCTAATGTTGCTGGAGTTACCCCAAACTCTAATAGCATTTCGATGTTTGCCAAAGCCTCAGCTTCTGTGGCAAAGCGATTCTCGGCAATGCTTTTATCAACAACCTCATCATTTAAATCGGTTAAAGTACCTTCAATTCCATATGGTTTGTATTTATGTTCAAGCTCCACGACCTTGAACATGAGTTTCATACCTTGACCCTCTTCTGTAACGATGTCTAAACTTTTATTTTCTTTATGCATTATAACATTAACTCCTTTTTATATGATTTATATACTTTATAGCAAGTACCGGTACGTTGCTCATATATAATTACATATTTAGAGAATGTTTTCAATTCCAACTTATCGCACAATTCTACATTTTGCGAAAACTGCATTATTATAAGGGTTTTTGCGGTTTTTAATAAAAAATGTTTGTTTTATGTAAACAAGAACCTTGAAATAAATTGCAATATGAAAGAAAAGCGATTATAAAGCACTGTATATGTAAAATTTTGCCTGTGTGTCTTTATGGTTTTGTAAAAGAAATTAAATGATTATGTCATATTTGCAACCACATTTACAGAAAATTCTGAATGAAAAATTGTAAACGGTGTATTTATTTATAGAAAAAAGAGGCGTTGAACAATTTTGACACGTCGCCTCCGTATTCTTAAAGTACACTTTTTTACAATCCGAAAAATCTTTAGTTTTATTATTTGTACGCAATTCAAAACTGCAACGTTCACCACATTTACATAAAATATCCATATATGCATAATCGTACGCTTTTGGATTTAAATAACCTAATATAGAATTACACGAAGTGCAAGAAATTAGTCCACCCCAGTGACGCATGAGGTGGACATGGTTTAATCTTGAAATTTTATCCATTTTAAATCACTCTTTTCCTTTTGGTTTAAATAATATAGCCATTAGAAATCCAAAGAAAATTGAGGCTGTTATTCCGCCTGCTGCTACCTTTGCACCACCTGTAAAAACGCCAAGAAAGCCGTTTTCGTTTACTCCTTTTATGGCACCTGAGGCGAGAAGGTTTCCAAAGCCCATGATTGGAACAGTTGCACCGGCACCGGCAAAATCGACAAGTTTATCGTATATTCCAAAGCCACCTAAAACTGCACCAATAACTACAAACAACACCAAAATTCTTCCGGGTGTCATCTTTGTTTTATCAATCAGTATTTGTGCAATAACACAGATGAGTCCGCCGACCCAAAAGGCATTTAAATATGACATAATATCCCTCCTATTCTATTGTCAGAGCCACGGCGTGTGCAATACCCGGAATCGATTCCCCTTGAAGGGTAGAAGTAGGGCTAAGCAAGGCACCAGTGCCGACAATCAGAACATTTTTTAGAGTTTGCTTTCGCATTAAGTTTAGCACATATCCGCACAGTGTAACGCTTACACAGCCACATCCACTGCCGCCGGCATGTACGTCTTGAGAAAGCATGTCATATATCATACAACCACAATCGCTATAATTATTACTAAAATCATACCCTTCTTTCTTCATTAAGTCAACAACAATATTTTTTCCAATAAGACCTAAATCGCCTGTAAGAATAATATCATAAAAATTTGGTTCTCGACCGCTATCGTTAAAGTGAGAAACAAGCGTGTCAACAGCCGACGGGGCCATAGCTCCGCCCATATTGTTTGGGTCTTTTATTCCCATATCAACCATTTTGCCGGTTGTTATATGTGTTATTCGAGGCATGATTTCAGCGGAGTTGTGGGTGGTGTCATTCCCAAGAACCATTGCTCCAGAGCCTGTAACTGTCCATTGAGCCGTAGGCGTTCGCTGTCCGCCATACTCAAGAGGAGTTCTATATTGGCGTTCTGCTGTGCAAAAGTGACTTGAAGTTACTGCTACACATAAATCAGAAAATCCACCGTCTATCATCATAGCAGAAAGGCTCATGCTTTCAATCATGGTTGAACAGGCACCATACACGCCAAAATATGGAATATTTAATGAACGCAATCCAAAACCCGAGCCGATACATTGGTTTAAAAGGTCGCCCGCAATAATATAGCCAATGTCTTTTGGTTCGCATTTAGCCTTTTTTATGGCAAGTAAGGCGGCGTGGTTTTGCATTTTGCTTTCGGTTTTTTCCCATGTTTCCTCACCCCATTCGGCGTTTGGCATTATAACATCAAAAAAGTCACCTAAAGGTCCGACTCCTTCTTTTGTACCGACAATGCTGGCAGACGAAATAATATTTACCGGTGAGTTAAGCTTTACGGTTTGGGTTCCAATTCTCTTTTGCATACGCTATACCCCCATAACCATTTTTGCGATATAGTATACAAAGCCTATTGCAACAGAACTTGTGATTCCGTAAACCAGCACAGGTCCGGCAATAACGAACATTTTTGAAGCAAGCCCTAAAATCAAACCTTCACGCTTAAATTCCATGGCAGGAGAAACTATTGCGTTCGCAAAACCGGTTATTGGTACAATTGTTCCGGCACCTGCATGTTTTGCAATTTTCCCGTAAATATTTAGTCCTGTGAGCAAAGCACCTAAAAATATCATGGTAATCGATACCGCCGCTCTTGCGTCCTCAATATTAAGCCCAAACCAGGAAACATAAAGTTCGTAAAACGCCTGTCCGATAGTGCAAATTATACCGCCTACAAAAAAAGCCCATATCATGTTCTTCCATATAGTTGTGTTTGGCGACATTTGACCTAAATAATCTTGATACTCCTCTTTGGATAAATTCATAAAAGCCTCCATATTAATCTAATATAGGCTTATTATTCGCTTTCTCTTGTTAAATTATTCGTAAAAAGCAGGAATAGAATTCATTCTGTTCGTTTCTCCCATATGGGAGAAATGTGAATACAGCATACCACTGTATGGTAGCATTGTCAAGAGGTGATTTCGTGAAATTTAGAAGATTTTATGATTTAAGAACGGACAATGACAAGACTCAACAAAATATTGCTGACTATCTCATTTGTAATAGGAATGTTTATGCCAGGTATGAAAGCGGAATACGTGAAATCCCTGTATCCATGGTGATTAAACTTGCGAAATACTATAATGTCAGCACAGATTATATTTTGGGTCTATCAGATGTAAAAAATCCGTATTAGAGAGAAAGCGAACGATCGCGAATTTGTCGTTCGCCAAACGGGAAAAAAAGAACGAGGTATTGGGAATTCGCATCCCCAATACCTCGTTTGTCTTCAGTCTGATGCGCTATAGAGCAAAATCTCTATTGCACATTTTTAAATTCCTTATTTCATTAATTGCTGTATTCTATATGTGAACAGTGCAACTTCAAGACGGGTTGCATATCCTTGTGGATTTATAGTGTTGTTTCCATAGCCACTCATTAATTTTGCACCGACACATGCGGACATCGCATCACGGGCATAAAAATCAATATAGGAAAGGTCACTGTAAATATTGAGATTCCCCGTTGTAGGAATTGCGGTGAGGTAGCCTTCACCACGTAAAACTCTGTAAGCAAGGGTTGCCATATCTTGACGTCTGATAAATTGGTCGGGGTCAAAACAGTTGTCACCGACACCTTGTGCAATACCGAGTGCTTTTGCCATTCCGATTTCACGGTAGTAATATTTATCTTTGTATACATCGCTAAAATTTTCTGTGAAATCAGAAGTTTTTCCGAGAACTCGCAATAATAATGCCGTATTGTCCGCACGAGTGATATTTTTATCCGGTGCGAATTCGGTGTCACTTACGCCCTTGATAATTCCTTGATTTGCAAGTGAATTAATTTCAGTCATTGCCCATTCATAATCCCCCATATCGGTAAAACGATTGACATAATCTCCGTTATCTGGTTTTTCTGTTGGTGTTGGCTTTTCGGTTGGTGCAACTGTCGGAGTTGGGGTTTCAGTAGGCTTTGGAGCCTCTGTCGGCTCGGGCTTTGCGGTTGGTGCAGGTGTCTCACCATTGTCCAATTTTGTTGAAGGGGTTGCGTTTACTTCTTGCATAAGTGAATAGATGGAAGGATTGCTTGTAAATGTATTGTATGTAAACATACAATATCCGCTGGTTCCGTCATCTTCACGACCCATGTTAATGTGGGTTCGGAGTTCATTTGTACCATTTTCGCCTTTCCACTCGGTAAGAGGACTGGAAGTTGTTCGATAAGCTCCTTCGCCAATGTAAAGCTTGACGCCGTTATTTGCTTTTGATACAACATTGCTCCACCAATGTAAAAGAGTGGTGTAGTCAGCGGCCTTATACCCAATATTCCAATAAATTTGTGGCATGATATAATCCACATAACCTTTTTCTACCCAGCCTTTAGTGTCGGCGAAACCGTTAAAGAAAGTTTGACTTCCGTTCGTGTTACTGCCGTCAGATAGAGTGCTACTATTAGCCCAAATCCCGGCAGGGCTAATTCCAAACTGGATATTAGGTTTTACTGCGTGAACTGCAGTATCCATTTCACGGACCAGAGTGTCAACCATTGAACGCCTCCAGTTATCACAGTCCGGATACTGGTCTTTATAGTATGCGTATGTGCCTGAATCATCAAAAGAGGCGCTTGGATAAAAATAATCATCCATGTGGATTCCGTCAACGTCGTAATTTTCAGCAATCTCTACGGCACCTTTTATAATAAGGTCAATTGCCGCCGATTCACCGGGGTTATAATGAATTTTACCGTCACTTGCGGTGAAAGTTAATGCGGGGTTTTGTACAGCGGGATTGCTTTCTGCCAACTTTGAGTTGTCAGAAGGGCTGTTTGTGACACGATAGGGATTAATCCATGCGTGCAGTTCCATTCCACGTTTATGTGCCTCATCAACGGCAAATGCAAGAGGGTCGAAACCGTCAGCCGGAGCTACACCTTGGGTACCCGATATATATTTAGACCATGGGAAGATTGACGATTTATAAAGAGCGTCACCGGAAGGTCTAACCTGAAAGAAAACACTGTTAAAGCCCATATCTTGACAGTTATCGAGTATGGAAATCATATCGTTTTTAAGTGTGTTTGGGTCGGTTGTGTTTTTGCTTGGATAATCAAGTTGTCCAACAGTGGAAATCCAGACGCCTCGTAATTCGCTGAATTCAGCCTGTACGACGCCATCGTTTTTAGGTACATAAAATAACGAAATTGCAATAGCTGTGCATATTGCCAGCGAAAGCATTCTAAAGGTAAATTGATATTTTTTCATAAGTATCCTCCTTACAAACCGATAATCATCATGATTGACGATTAGTAATATATATGATGCAATTACATAGTATAACACAAAAATAAAATAATTTCAAACAAAAATTTTTTACATGTTTGGTTTTTTATCATTTAGCGTTATTATTTTAACTCTTTTTTATAAATGATTCATAAAAAAAGCAGACATCGTTTGGGGGAACGGTGCCTGCGGGAGGGAGTTATGTATTTGCATATTGTAACAAGTTCCCTTGCTACAAATACATTATAACACCTTTAAAATTTTGCGGGTGAATAATGTGTAAAGAAAAAATTAATAGTTTGTGAACAGAACCCTTTAAAAAACAAAATAGTGCAAAATCACCCTTGTTTTTTCGAATATTAAAAAAAGTTTCGTAAATATGAAAATAATACTTGAAATTGTCATCTTAGTGTGGTATAATTTTCAACACTGGTCGTTTTAAGTTATTAAAGTATTTAAAAATAGACTATAAATTTGTTTGTATAATGTTTGATATACAAGGAGGAAGTTAAAAATGATACTCGCTTTGACAATTATTCACGTGGTTATATCACTGGCTTTGGTCGTGGTTGTACTTATGCAGCACGGTAAGCAACAGGGACTATCTGGTGCTATTGCCGGTGGTGCAGAAACTTTTTTTGGTAAAAATAAGGGCAGAACAGTTGACGCAATGCTTAAAAAGTTCACTGCGGTTGTGGCTATTTTATTTGTTGTTACCTCTGTTACACTTGCGGCACTTTCAGTAAATAGCTATAATGCAGAAACTCCTGCTACTGACCCGGCCGCTACTTCGCAACAAGCTCCTGTTGAAGGGGATACATCACAACAAATGACTATGGATGACAAAGGCAACATTGTTGATGCAAATGGAAATATTATGATGTCAGCAGAAGATGCACAAAAGCAAATGGCTGCACAACCTGTTGAAGGTCAAGCTCCAGTTGAAGGTCAAGCTCCAGCAGCTCCGGCTGAAGGTCAAGTGACTGCGGCTCCGGCTGAAGGTCAAGCTCCTGCAGCTCCAGCAGTACCTGCTGAGTAGATTTGAAATAATTATTATAAGGGACGAACCTATTAGTTCGTCCCTTTTCTATAAGGTGGATTATTATGAAGGATACAAAACTTTACATGGTTCTACCGTGTTATAATGAAGAAGAGGTTTTACCCGAAACGGCAAAACGCCTTTTAAGTCTTTTTGGCACTATGGAAAATGATGGACTTATAAGTTCGGAGAGTCGAATTGTCTTTGTTGACGATGGAAGCCGAGATAAAACATGGGGGATTATTTCTGAATTTTGTGAAAGTAACCCTATATTTCGAGGTATAAAATTGGCACGGAATGCAGGTCACCAAAACGCCTTGCTTGCAGGGCTTTTGACAGTTAAAGATGAGTGCGATTGTACAATTTCAATTGATGCAGACTTACAAGATGACTTGAGCGTTATTCCTAAATTTTTAAAGAAATTTGATGGCGGCTGTGACGTTGTCTATGGTGTTCGAAATGATAGGACAAGCGATACGGCGTTTAAAAGGGTCACGGCACAAGGATTTTATAAGTTTATGAAAGTTATGGGCGTAGATGTCGTTTATAATCACGCAGATTATCGTCTGATGAGCAAACGTGCGCTTGAAAGTCTTTCTGAATTCACAGAGGTTAATATTTTTTTGCGTGGAATGGTTCCACTTATTGGATATAAAAGTGATTGTGTTTATTATGAGAGGTCTGAAAGGTTTGCGGGTGAGAGCAAGTATCCGCTTAAAAAAATGCTCAACTTTGCATTTGATGGAATAACATCGTTTAGTATAAAACCAATTAGAATGGTGTGGTCATCAGGGGTTTTGGTTTCGATTATTGCTGTTATTGCGGCTGTCTACACACTGGTTGCCAAAATTTTTGGAGTAACCATTGAAGGTTGGGCATCAATCATGATTTCTATATGGTTTGTTGGCGGAGTGCAGCTTATATCGATTGGATTGCTCGGTGAATACATAGGGAAAATTTATAAAGAAGTAAAACGTCGTCCACGATTTATTATTGAAGAATATAAGAAAGATATCTAATATAATGATTGAATTATAACAAAAAACGTGATATAATTAGCTATATCAAAAATATTAATATAACTTTTAGGAAAGAGGGATATTATGGGACATAAAGATTTTGATGTAATTGGCTTGGGCGAAATCATGTTGAGGTTGTCACCTATGGGTGTAGACAGAATTTCTACTTCTGAAACTCTTGAAAAACATCCCGGAGGTTCTGAATTTAATGTGGTTTCAGGCGTTTCTATTCTTGGACTTAGGACGGCTGTTGTTTCAAAGCTTCCAAACAGTCAGATTGGTGAGTATATTAAAAATAAAATCAGATTTCATGGCGTAAGTGATGATTATCTTATTTATGACGATACTGATGCTAGACGTGTAGGAATTTATTATTATGAAAGTGGAGCGTTCCCTAGAAAGCCGTCTATTACATACGACCGTAAAAATTCGTCGTTTAGTTCGATTGATTTATCTGAAATCGACTCTAAAATTTATTCTGCTACAAAAGTATTTCATACAAGCGGTATAACGCTTGCACTTAATGAAAAAACACGAGATACTGCTATTGAAATGATAAAAAACTTTAAAAAGAATGACACTCTTATTTCTTTTGATGTGAACTATCGTGCTAATCTTTGGGACGAGGACACCGCATATGAAACTATTTGCAAGGTGTTGCCGTATGTGGATATTTTGTTTGTGTCAGAAGAAACTTCCAGACGTATGATGAAGCGTACTGGTACAATGGAAGAGATAATGCGTGGATATTGTGAAGAATTTGGCATGAAAATTGTTGCCTGTACTAACCGTATTGTTAAAACGCCAAAATGTCATTCCTTTAATTCTACAATGTATACCCATGACGATAATAAATTTTATAATGGCAAGACATTTGATAATATTGACGTTATTGACCGTATCGGAAGTGGCGATGCGTATGTTGCGGGAGCCTTATGGGGTTTGATTTCACACGGAAATCCGCAAATTGCGGTTGATTTTGGAAACGCAATGAGTGCAGTGAAAAGCACAGTTGTTGGAGATTTGCCAAATACCAATTATAATGAAATTGAACGAGTTGTCGAAATAAACAACAGTGGCATTGCTGGAAGTGAGCTTAATAGATAAAATTACAACAAATCTTTGGCATGACAAATCGTGCCAAAGATTTGTCGAATTTTTTGTGGTATTTTTAAAAAAATGCTTGACACAAACTATGACACATAGTATAATATACAAGCGTGACAAAGACATACGATGATTTTGAAGGTGGCAAAGCCTTGCATTGCAAGAGTTTTGGAAATTTCAAAGGAGATTGTCCGGTTTTAAAAACAGGGCGGAAGGGTCACACTTTCTATTACGAATACAGAAAAGCACTAAATTGACATTATGCTGGTGTCGTTTAGGATATTTGCGTCTGTGCGTCCCGAAACCGTTGTCCCGTAAGGGGTTTTTGGCTTCGGGTTTAATTAAAAACCTGTGTGAAACGCCCGGCACAGTGTAAACTTATTTATTATAAGGAGGGTAAAAGAATGGCAACAGAAAGAATCAGAATCAGACTAAAAGCTTATGATCACATGCTTATCGACCAAAGTGCCGCTAAGATTGTTGAAACAGCTAAGAGAACGGGAGCTAAGGTTTCCGGTCCAATCCCACTTCCTACAAGAAGAGAGGTTATAACAGTTCTAAGAGCGGTTCATAAGTACAAGGACAGCCGTGAACAGTTTGAAATCAGAACGCACAAGAGATTGATTGACGTTTTGAGTCCAAATGCTAAGACGATTGATGCATTAAAGCATCTTGAC
>JAVXFE010000065.1:0-9278 GCA_036658075.1 Oscillospiraceae bacterium | reverse complement strand
ATGCACATGTTCACGCAAAAGAAGATTTTATTGGTGAATTTATCATGTTTCAAATGCTTGTAGAACATCTTCCGCATCAAGAAGGGTTTGGCGTTGAAGAACTGCTATAAGCAAAGAAAACGCCAAAAATGGCGTTCCCTCATTCGATTATGAATCACCTAATTTTACTTTTTTTAACTATGTTAACAATCTATAATTTTGTCCTATTTGATATTGCAATTATCGGAAATTTATAAAATAAAAATATTTAATAAAAAGTGGTTGACAAATAGAGTGAAATAGTTTATAATGTTTAGAGTTCGAACTAAACGTTCGGACCTTTAGCTCAGTTGGTTAGAGCAACCGGCTCATAACCGGTTGGTCCGGGGTTCGAGTCCCTGAAGGTCCACCAGCAACGAAACGTTGCATACATGCCGTTGCTACTTTATTGTAGTGACGGTTTTTGTTTTTTAAAATTTTGGGGGTATAGCTCAGTTGGGAGAGCGCTTGCTTCGCATGTAAGAGGTCGGGGGTTCGAATCCCCCTATCTCCACCAAACACAAAAACCCGCCTAAAAAGGCGGGTCAGACTGAAGACAAAGCCCACGTTTTATGCAGGCTTTGTCTTTTTTCATGTCTAAAATTTCTTTAGAAATATTATTTAATAAGATTTTCTAAGCATTTGCTTATGACATCGTCCTCCGCATTATTGCATATGTAACTATCCTTTCCGCCTTTTTCTATCATTGTACATCCTTCATCATCAAAATCAATCTTTACATCATCAACAATTTTCCAAAGTAAGCATGGATTACACACAGCCGCATACACCGTAACCAAATCCCAACTCGGTCTAAGAAACGACTGCCCATGGTTAAACCCTAAATAAGCATCCCGTACTGGATAATTTACATCCGCTTCTTCAAGTGAATTTCCGGTTAAAACATTTTCGCCTGTTTCAAATCCACAATACATAATTGGCACAGGGCTGGTTCTTGATACTATCTGTGCCGCAGGAATATCACATTCAATGTTAAATTCAGGTGCAAATGTCCGAAAATTCCCGCCCATTATTACAATTCTTTTTACACTTTCCTTAACTAATTCAGCACCTGTTTTGTCACTGATACTATCAGCCTTTGACAACAAAAGATTCGAAATATTATTTAATGGACCAATCGCCAACAGCGTAACCCCTGTTTCCCTCGAAAGTATGGTCCTCAGCAAGGAAACTGCATCATAAAAATATGGAAGTTTATGATTTTTTAAATATTCTTCACTTATTTTATGAACATAACTTTTATATTCGTCACCACATAAAAAACCATCTTTCTCATATCTCCCAATCATAATATCTGTTCTTCCAAACCATTCATTAATAGCCTTTATAGTAATGCTACCTTCTATATCTGACGTACAATGCGTAATCCCTAAAATATTAGCATTTAAATTATGCAAAACCGCCAAAGCTCCAGCATCATCACAATCCGGTCCCATATCTGTGTCCAATATAAACTTTTCCATTTTATTCACCTATACTTTTTAAAATTTTTAACGAATTCGTTGGTTTCAACTTCCGTAGGAATAGAAATCTGGGCGCCTTTTTTTGTCACAGCTAAAGCAGATACAGCAGTCGCATATTTTACACTTTCCATAATAGCTTTATCATCTGTGACTGCCAATCCGCCAATAAAACTATCACCCGCCGATGTTGTATCTATCACATCTACTGAAAAAACATCTTGCCTTTTCACAGATTCTCCGTCATTAAATACCGACCCATTTTCTCCCATAGTAATTATAGCTTGCTTTACAAACATCTTTTCCAACTTTTTAATTGCCACTTCTGCATCATTTAAAGTATTGATTTTTTGGTTTAAAAGAATTTCGGTCTCTGTTTGATTAGGCACAAATACATCAATATATCGTAAAAGTTCAAGCGGAAATGATTTCATGGGTGCTGGATTAAGATACACTTTTGCCCCATTTAATTTTGCTAACTTCGCCCCATAAATCACCGTTTCCATTGGAACTTCAAATTGCAAAAGGACTATATCCGCCCATTTAAAAAGATTATTATTTTTGTCAAGTAGGTTCCTATCGACTTTTGCATTTGCTCCATCGCTTAAAATAATCGAATTATCACCATCGCAGACGGTTATCATTGCTATTCCGCTACTACCATTTACAACCTCTATATGTGTAGTGTCTACGCCATATGAATTCATACTATTTATTAGACTGTCACCATACACATCATTCCCAACACAACCGAGCATAATAACATCTGCACCAAGTTTAGAACAGGCAACCGCTTGATTAGCACCCTTTCCTCCTGGAGAAAGAGTAAAGTTTTTGCCAATTATCGTTTCTCCTATTACAGGATATTTCTTAACATAAATAGTTAAATCCATATTTATACTTCCAATAACCAAAATATGTTTGCTCATTTTATCCTCCAGCTTTATTTATTTGCACTATAGATCGATACTTCAGTTATACTATTCCACGCATTTTCAGTATTCCCATATCCTGTAATCCTAATAAATTTCGCCATACTTTTCTTTAATAAATAGATCTCTTTTTCATCACTAACTCCTGCACTTTGTCCATCATATGCAAATTCCCACGTTTCGCCGTCTTTCGATGTTTCAATTAAAAACGAGAATTTTCTATTGTTTTTAAGCCACCACGCTATTCCAATAAAATCAATTTCAGACTCTTTTTCTAATTCATACTGTATCCACTGTGTACCCTCCGCCGACCATCTTGTTTCGCTTTTCCCATCAAGAGTATTTATAGCAATGTTTTCAGGTTCAGGTTCATCACTTGCTAAAACGCCTTTTATTGGTATTTCTTTAGCCTTTGATATTTCATTCATGCTAAGTGGTTTTGGTTTAAAAAGAACATAATAGTTTTCTCCACCACCCTTGGGAATAATTTTCGAAAAACTTCCGATTCTTCTGCCTTGTACCACATTAAAATTTTCGTCTACAGAAACACTCGGTACGCTCTTGACATCATAGTTTACAGGAACTTCATAAACAAAATTATCCTTAGTTACTCCGTCTAAAGGTTTTCCGTCTATCATTATATTTTCCATGTTAGCATATTTAATTTCGCCATCAGGAATATTCCATTTATTCATAGGGACAAATGTATATGCCTCTAATGGTGACACCTTTTCGACACTTGGAACCATAGAAACTGCCATATTTACTTTATCTACTCCCGAAAGATGTATAGCAAGCTTATTAACACCAACATTTTTATTCTGTGCTTGTGACTGTGGTGAAGTATCAAAAGGAGTTGCTGGCATTTGTGTGAATTTGGCACTATTTTCACCTATAATATTTAATATTAGATTCTTGGAATTTTTCGTCAGTACTGCACTTCTTCCATCATCACTAATCGCAATCTTCGCCTTTGTGTGCATAAACCACCAATATTCAGAAGGAGCTGGCAGAACAACTTCATCCTGAACTATAAGTCTTTTCCGGTCTGAGTCCATCATCATTCCACGTTTTGCATTCGTAACGTCTTTTAAATATGCACTTGTTACATCCGTTACAGCAAATGCACCCCTTGGCTTGCTATCATACTTTACGATAGGCGTATCGCTACTCCATTCCTGACCACAATAAAAGTTTGGATTAATAACGAAACAATTATGCCCCTCTGTTCTAATGCGATAGTAATTATATCTCTCTGGTCCAAAATATCCAGGAAGATTGTAATCATCTGACCCTAAATCCTCCGCCCATCTTTCTCCATATGCATCCAAAACAAAGGTTCCCGCATCCATATGACTGTGGTTTGCACTATTTTTGCCTGCATGCAGTGACGCAAATATTCCGTTATTGTGTGCAAACGTATCTCTAACTGCTACAGTTTCCACATTACGATAATAAATATCGAGTGGCAAACTTGCTTTTTCACCTACTAAGCTTTTATCATACCACAAAATGTCCTGAACCGATGGCTTATAATTATACTTTTTCATATCTTCTAATCGTAAAGTCACCAAGCTTTTATCTTTTAATTTTTTTGCGAACCAGAATAACTCTGGCGTATCCGAAAACCCAGTTGATGAATCATGAAAATTAAACACTCCTCCTGCTCCAGTCATATAATTTGCATAATATCCCGTTTTATCTATGCCATCAATATTGAAATATCCATAGTCGGTGCCAAATGACGAATCGAGGGTTCCAATCATAAAGGATAAGAAGGTTACAGCATAATCCCAATACGAAACACCTTCAGGCCAAGCACCATCTGGAGCAAATTCACCAAGCATATACTCAAGCGATCTAAGTGCGTATGAAAGTATTTTCCCATTATATTCTGGGTCCACTTCCATTGTAGCCGCCGCCACCATAGTAATTCCGCCATTACATACCACATTCCAATTATGATTTATAACTGGCCAATTTTGCGGGCTAACGTCACGCCCTTCATATAACTCAAAAGCTGGTGCAAGCAAAAAGTTTTTCATTGCTGTTTCTAATATTGTCCGCTGTTCTGCTGTCCAATAATCATATAACCAATCATAACCTATTGCAAATGCAACACCCATCTCGGAAGAATCCAAGAAGTGCTTTTTACTATTCCAATCCGGATATAATGATGCATTATTTAGTTCCGCCCATAGTCTATCCGCATATTTTTTCTCACCTGAAATACGATATGCCATAGCTAATTGTAAGCTTCGTTCTTTTACACCACGGCTTGCCGCCAAAAGACGCAACCCATCAGGCAACTCATACGCATACGGTTCTAATGGAATAATGGCATCCGCATCAGCTTTAACAACTGCATACCACGCCTTCACGTTTTCATCAGTAGTTGAAAGTTTTTTAATTCTTTCAAAATCATCATTTCCACTTACTAAAATTCTAGGGTGTGAACTTTTTATATCTTTAATTAGCTTCTCAGGTGACGGCCTGGTATATTTCAAAAAGTTTTTTAACTCCTTTCGAAGTCCGCCCACATAATAGTTATTCGAGCCACCAATTAAAAGCATTCCGTCATCGCCAATATTGAATTTATATCCCATGCTTTCCGCAAAGGCTTTTGCAGGGACTAACATCTTTTCATTTTCAAACGCAACAGGAAAACTCATTTCATGCGGTTCGCAATTAAGTCTGTATACCGCTTCACCAGCACTAAATTTTATTATATCCGTTCCATGATTAAGCACCGCTCCATTATCTTTTTCACTCCATGTCACTGTTGCCCCAAGTGACTCTGCCAGTAGTCGAATCGGAATCATTGCATCCCCATTTTGTATTATTAATGGATTTTCTAGCATTATCGTCTTACCATTTGCTAAACATTTTTCACTTCCATTTATCATAGCTATACCATCACCAAACGAAGAAATTATTGATGAATCTGCTGTAAAAATTCCATATCCACCGTTTAAATTTTCTTCATATGGGGCAAGTTCTTTATCACTCATAAAAACATTGCCCGTGTAAATCTTTATGTTATCTAAATTCCAAGAGGTCAGTTCCTTTGAATTGCTATAGAGCTGGAAACGAACTAATCCTACAGACTGAAACTGCTCATTTCCACTCACATGATCAGATAACTTTTTGCTTCCATCTACATATACATCCATTAAGCGATTTTTAATATTAAACATAATCGAAAGATTTGTCCATCTGCCCATTCGATATTTATCAATAATAGTACCATCGTTCAGCTTTATATTACCATCGCTAGCAAATATAATCTCGATAAAAACCCCTTTTGGATCTCTAAATGCGATTCTCTTTTCTGAAAATACATCCTCCGGTTTTACCGCTACTTCTACCACAACATTCTCACTTAATGGTGATTCGAATGATTTCTCCATAAACATATCGCCATTATCGCTTTTTTCCATTCGGATACTTTTATCCGTGGCAGACGGCTCGCTTTGTGTAAAGATTTTATAAAATTCACCTCTTTTCATATTTAGGTTTGGTGCCGCTCCATCATTCAAGTTATTAAAGCGGTTAAAATATAAAACCTCACCCTTACTTTCAGTTGCCGCATTATATGGAAAAGTTAACAAAACCAATATAAAACAGATCATAAGCGATATTATTTTCTTTAGCATTATATCATTCCTCTCTTATGTCCATATGGTTTAATATACATCTAGGCTTTCAGCTATAGGTTTTGCATCATTTTCCCACACAAAAGCTTTTATAGAATAAGTTTTATCTAAGGTTCCTTCAAAAGGAATCTTAAAATCAACATTGTCACGAGTTTTTAGCATTTGTTGTTTTACAAATGTTTCAATAAGAACATTGTCCTTATACAAAGAAACGAATATAGAAGCCTCTTTGTTTGCTGTTGATTCATAGCTTATTGTACCATTTATAAAGTTCCCAACTTTCTTTATGGTATTATTCTTTAAAGCTACATCCCAAAATACAGTTCTCATTTTGACAATCTGCTCTTGCTTAAATCCGCTGCCTCCCTCAGATTTAATTCCTGTGCCTAATGTACATATGTATTCTTTTCCTGCATCTAAAAGATTTTCAAATGTCACGTACACTATTTTCTTTGTGCTATCTATGCTTATAGTAACGGGTAGAATATTGTTTAAGCTATCTTTTATTGTTACTTGACCATTTAAAGTAGTATCGTTTATTGCTTTATTAAATTTAAGTATTAACTTATCTGTATTCCGTGGTAGACGAGTTATCGTTTCAATAGTTTTACAATCTAAAGTATAGGCACTAATGCTATCAAGTGCAAAATCCTCAACCAGTTTATCTACTATAATATCATCTAAAATTATATTAGAAGTTGTACCATCTGAACCTTGATGTGCAAATCGCATAAACTTAACGCCAAGATTACCGTCAAATCCCCAGTCTAAAAACAACGGTTCATTTTCAACCGTATACGTTTTATTGCCACCACTAATGGTTATACTTGCTGTATTTAATTCAAAATTAACAGTCCCGCTTAGAATATACGAAACTCCTCCATCATATGGTCCGACAACCTTTTTCCCTATATATATATTTCCATCGTTGCCAAACTTCATTAAATATCCTTCTTTGTTATTGTTATCCCTAAATGAGAACATCTTTCTATAATGCGTGTTATCACTAGGTGTGAATTTAGCCGAAACCGCATACTTCCCCTTTAGTATACTTCCAAAAGTTTTATCACAATACGGCTCCTTTTTAGATGAGGACTCTATTTTAACCGCTCCATTTTCTAATAAAACAGTTTCAGATGATTGAGTATTTATTCCCCATTTATTTGTAAAATCCCCCTGCGTTGCATAATCGAAATGCTCACTTACTTCATTTATTTTAATCATTTCCGCAACACTAAAGATTTTAGATGGCGAAAACCCATATTCCCCGCTATCATCTTTTGCTTTTACATAAGCTTCATAAAGCCCTTCTTTTGTGCATGGCACAGCCCATTCGTATGGTTTCGTATTTAATGCATTTCCAAATTGTTCACCATTTATGTATAAAATCGCCTCTGTCACGGTTCCGTCTGCATCGGTTGCGTTTGCTGTAATCTTTGTAATATCATTTACTTTTATATCGCCTAGAGTAACAATCGGTAACTGGTTTTCTACCACATTTACGTGTATTATTTTGGATGTTTTTGTGCCTATTGCCGTGGTAACTTCAGAACTAACATTGTACACTCCACCCTCTGTAGGCGTCCAGTCAAATGTATATAAATCGTTAACTAATACTCCATCATGAGATTCTTTTATTCCTCCTATTTTTTCGGTAAAGAATTTCATTTGTGTTACATCATTTGAAGATACACCCGCATTTGCTTTTAGTGTGATGGGCATATTTATCTTATATTCACTATTGTCAAGCGGAAATTTTATAGCAGGGTCGCCGTTTCTTTTAGTTTCAAACCTAGTTGTTTTTCCAATAGGTTGCCCCCATATATCATTAAGTAATGTTAAATCAAGTACATATTTTGTACCCTCAGACAATGGTGTCGCTAAGTTTATCGTTAATTCGTCAATATTATTCAATACCTCGCTCGTAGCTATTATATTATCTATCTCGCCTTCAACCGTAAGTTTTATGTTTTTTATAGTGTCTAAATCAAGTGGTCGGTCAAATGCTACCGTTATTTTATTTGTTGCCGGAAGCACATTAGTATCTCCATCTGCCGGAATTGTAATAACTTCCGTTTCAGTTGCCGGCTTATATACAGATACATCGTCTATAAGCATTGCACAATTCGTATTTGGAGCCGTAGTTGCTGGATGAAATTGCAAAGATGCCCCAAAGGTTTCGCCAAAAACTGTTGTACCAGAAAGCGTTTTCGCAGTTTTAATACCTCCAAATTCACCCTCAATAATCGCCTTCACTCCTTTGGTTTCTGTATCTAAAGAAATCATGATGTCGTACCAAGTATTCGCAGTTACTGGCTCATTTATAATTTGTTTGCCCGCCTCCCAATAAAGCAATCCAAATTTGTTTCCAGATAAAACAAAATCTATTCTTTTGGAACCTCCTTGAATTTGAATCATTTTATTACCATTTAAATCAAGTGGCTTAAACCTAAACTTAAACACTGTTTTACCATTAAGATAAACATTATTTAACTTTAACATGGGATCATTGTTTTCTGTAGCATCAAGCAAAAATGATTGACCCTCTGCTTCAGGTTGAACCTTAGCAATACCATTTTTACGAGCAACCTGCCAATTCCCCGATGTATTTGCCTCGTTTTCATCTTTGTTTGTCCACGTATCAAAAGTTTCATTTTTTACAAACTCAGTTTTAGTAACAGGTGACATAGTTAATTTAACATCATCAATATAACACTCCGTCGTCCCGCTTGATACATATGGATGCACACGCAATACACATGTAGGTGAAACACCTTTCTTCATAAAGCGTACAGCCGTTAAAGTCTGTACACCTTCTAGGAAAGTTCCGGAAACTTTTGCATTAACCTCTTTTGACTTTGTGTTTATTTTCAGCTCTATATCATACCATTCATTCGCTAGTGCAGTCCCACTTAAAACTTCCTTGTCGTCCCAAGGCAAAACGTTAAACTTATCCCCCACAAGTGTAATAATCTCACCTGGGGAATCTTTAATTTCAATCTTTTTTTCACCGTTTAGGTCTAATGCTTTCATTCGAAACGAAAACGTCATTAAATTATCAAATTTTTCACGAAGATCTTCTACTTCTTCATTTTGCTCGTCAAAATCATTCTGAGTCACATTTTGAATAATTTCTGCTAATGTTAAAATCCTTTGAGCTAACTCTTCAGCACGTATATCACTTTGAACAG
>JAVXFE010000064.1:0-9291 GCA_036658075.1 Oscillospiraceae bacterium | reverse complement strand
TCGTTCATTTTTGAGTGACCAAAAACGAACCAAAAAGTCCTCGGGGAGGCGAACCCCCTCCCCGAACCCCACCCGAATACCGCGCAAAAGCTTTGAATGCTCGGTATTCATACGGGTTTTGCGATTGCCAAACTTGGTGTATGACGCTTCGAACCTTAACATGGTAAAGTCAAGGACAAGTACATTCGGGACGATGTGGGCATCGTCCCCTACATGAATAATTGCGTTCATTTCCCCGTCCGCCCAACCCGGACGGGGACGGGAACATGAACAAATTTCCCCTTTTCTAAAAGATGGCACTCTATGGCACTCGACTTCTGTTATGATTTAATTATAGAAATTAAAATTATACTTTTGAAGGAGGATTTTTTGTATGATTACAAATTATTCAGATGAGATTTTAGAAAACGTTACAATGAAAATGGTGCTTGAAAAATATCACGTGCCAGGTAACAAAAACCGCACAACATGCCCTTTCCACAACGGAAAACACAACAACTTTAGCTATAACCACGCCGTGTACAACTGCTTTTCTTGCGGTGCAAAGGGCAACGTAATCACGTTTGTCAAGGAGATGTTTGGACTCGATTTTCTTCCTGCTGTTTCCAAGATAAACGACGACTTTAACCTTGGGCTTGTATTAAACCGTAAAATGACCATTAGAGAGCGTGAAAAAATGCGTGAAAACACCGAAAACCGCCGACTTTTACACGTAGAGAAGGAGCGGAGACGTACGGCGTACATGGACCGCAAAAACGCCCTTTTGGACGAGTGGTCACGGCTTGATAATAACCGCCGAGATTTTGCACCACAGAGCATGGACGACGACTTTCACCCGCTTTACGCCGAGGCGGTTCGGAAAATAGACGCCGTGGAGCTTAGCCTCTTAGAAATGATGGAGGAGACGGTTTAATGAGCATGATTGATAATGAAATAATGGGGTTTGATATTGCAAAAATCCTATCCGTTGACACGATTTACGACTTCTTGGAGATTCAAAACGACTTGACAAAAACACGCATTAAGGCACTGCTTTTTGCTCGTGCTAAGCAACTTAAAATCGAAAAGGAATTTAAGAATGTTATGAAGGCGTACACGGAGGCGGAAACGGCAATTGTTCAAGACGAAATCAAGAAGGAGTCCATAAGAGACGCAAAATTGCCCCTTAAATTTGGAGGGGACGGAAAGCCAACGGTGTGCATAGACAACTTTTTGACCATTCTAAACGGCGATAAACGGTTCGAAAGCCTTAGGTTTAACACTCTTGCATACACGCCCGAGGTCGGGTGCGGGGACGGAAAAAGTCGTCGGTACACTGACGCGGACGACGCCGAAACTCGACACTATATCGAAAGCGAATATAGCCTTCACAGTCCAAAAAAGCTAGATGACGCACTTAGAATCTGCTTTAGAACACGTGAATATAACCCTGTTCACACGGCGATAGAGAGCGTAAAATGGGACGGCGTGCCTAGGGTCGAGAACTTCCTTTCGACATGGCTAAAGGTTGATGACGACACGTATGGACGTGAGGTTTCACGGCTTATATTTGCAGGCGGAATCAACCGAATTTACAACCCAGGGTGCAAGTTTGATGACGTGATTGTGCTTATCGGGACGGAGCAGGGCGAGGGAAAAAGCACGATTGTGCGGTGGTTGGCACTTGAGGACGAGTTCTTTAACGAGGTGACCGAAATTGACGGTCAAAAGGGCATGGAAGCCACAGAAGGGGCGTGGATTTGCGAGGTTGCAGAACTTTTAGCATTAACACGCACCAAAGATGTAGAGGGCGTAAAGAGCTATATTTCGAGGCAGAGCGACCGTTATCGGCGACCGTTTGACAAGCGTGTAACCGACCACAAACGGCAGTGCGTGTTTATCGGAACCACGAACAAGGAGCAGTTTTTAACTGATAAAACAGGGAACAGGCGGTTTTATCCGATACGTGTCCATCAAAAGGGGTTCGAGCTTTATAAGCATGAAAAAGAGTGCAAAGCCGACATTTTGCAGTGTTGGGCGGAGGCGAAATACAAGATGGACATGGGCGAAATGCCTGCCGTTGCAAAGCAGGATTTACAGGCGGTTGTGCGGTCAGCACAGGATAACGCTACCGAGGAGGATTATCGCAAAGGGCAGATTGAGGAATTTTTACGAAGCAGAGACGAGACGTGCGTAATAGACGTGTGGGAACACGCCTTAAAGGGCGAATATACGAAGCCAACCAAGAAGGACAGCAACGAGATAGCCCTGATTTTGAACTCCCTAGAGGGGTGGAAACGAGCGGAGAAGAATAAGCGAATTTTGGGTTATGGCGTGCAGATGTATTGGAGTAGGATTGAAACGCCAATTTTGTAGGAGACGATGCCTACATCGTCCCGAACAGATGGTTGCAGATGGTTGCAGATGGTTGCGGGTTGGTTGCATAGATGGTTGCACCCCAAAAGAGCGTTTTTGCGGGGAATTTGCCCTTAATATTGCCTAAATGCAACCAACTTTGTTATAAGAGAAATATTTTTAAATATATAATATATATAATATAAAACGTATAGGGACGCAATAGATGATTACACCACGAAAAACCCCGAAACCCGCATAAACACTGGGATTTTATGTGTAACCAAGTGTAACCAAGTGTAACCAACTCCATAAATTCCCACTTGTAATGGATGATCGCTATCGGGACGATGTAGGCATCGTCCCCTACAAAATCGGCGTTTTAATCCTTTGCCAATATTTCTGCATTCCATAACCCAAAATATCACAGTTATATTACATAAACAATGCCAGCGGACTGCACAATAACGTTGTTATCAAACCTACCGCAAGAATTACACAAATTGGCATACATGCTATTATTAACACATACGAAATATACGGGTGATTCCAAGTAAAATTTTCAAATCTTTGACTTGTATAATTCTCATATCTTTCTTCTTTATAATTTTTCTTATTTTTCTCATACATTTTCTCATAGACTAATTGCGGTTTTTGTATCTTTAATGTATTTAACATATCTAACACCGTCCTTATGATAAAATAATAACACCGTTCGCTTAAAAACGGTGTTATGAAAGGTGCAATATATATTAAGTTTGTATAAAACTGTGCGTCCGCCTATCCCTTCACGGCTCCAACCATAACTCCTTTGACAAAATATCTCTGTAAAAATGGATAAAGCACCAATATCGGAACTGTTGCAACCATCATTGTTGCATATTGAATCGTTTCCGAAACCCCTTCTTCGTCCATTCCTGATTGTGCAATAGCGTCTTTTGTGTTTAAGATTAATATTTCTCTAAGAATAAGCTGAAGCGGAAACAATTTTCTATCCCGCAAGTAAATCATAGCATTAAACCATGAATTCCATATTTGTACCGCATAATAGAGAATTATTACCATAAGTGTCGGCACAACGAGCGGTAACAAAATCTTAAAGAGAATCGTAAACCTTCCTGCACCGTCAATGGTGGCGGATTCTTCAAGCTCTATAGGAAGTGCGTCAAACGCCGTCCGCATAACTATCAAGTTAAAGGTATTTATCGCCGTTGGAACTATTAAAACCCATAAAGTGTCGTCAAGGTTTAGCGATTTTATATTTAAGTAACCGGGAATTAATCCACCACCAAAAAACATAGTAAATATGATTAATAATGACATGTACGGAATTAAACGTGCATTCTTCCTTGAAAGCACATATGCTCCCAAAACGGTTAAAAATATGGATACCGCCAAGCCACCAGCCATTACAATTCCAGTGTTTTTAAAGCCTGTAATGATTGAGTTGTTATTAAAAACAGCCTTATACGCCGCCAAACTAAAGCCTGCAGGTTTATATAAAAATCCAGTGTGTGCAATAAACTCCGATGCCTTACTAAACGAGGCAAAAAGCGAATATATAATAGGATATAATGCAACAATCATCAAAATAATCATAATAAACATATTAAAAACATTAAAAACTTTTTCTCCAACTGTTCGTTTCATAAAAAATCACTCCCTTCTACCAAAGTCCATTGCTTGTAAGTTTTTTACTTAAAGTATTTGCAATAATCAATAAAGCAAAATTGATTACTGAATTAAAAAGTCCCACTGCCGAGCTAAAGCTCCACGAATTTTCTAAAAGACCTTTTCTATAAACATATGTCGAAATAACGTCTGCGGTTTCATATGTAAGCGGATTATAAAGCAAAATTATCTTTTCATAGCCAATGCTAAGCACGTTTCCAACGCTTAATAAAAGCATTATTACTATTGTCGGAAGTATCCCCGGAATCGTAACATGCAGGGTTTGTTTCCACCGTCCTGCACCATCAATTGTCGCCGCCTCGTATTGTTGTTGGTCAATCCCGGTAAGTGCCGCAAGGTAGATAATAGACCCCCACCCCGCCTCTTGCCAAATATGCGATATTACATAAATTGGCACAAACGCCTTTGGTTCGTTTAAAAGGTTCATTCGGTCACCGCCAAAAAAGACCACCATATCGTTTATAAGTCCTGTTGACGATGTAAACTTCGTTATTAATCCACAGATTACTATAAGTGAAATAAAATGTGGCATATATATGGCAAGTTGTGAAATTTGAGAAAATTTCTTGCTTTTAAGCTCGTTCATCATAATTGCCAAAATAATTGGAATTGGGAAGGAGAATACCAGAGTTGAAAGACTCATAACAATTGTGTTGGTCATAAGCCTTCCGAAATATGGGTTTCCAAAAAAGCTAATAAAGTGTTTAAATCCCACCCACGTACTTCCAATAATTCCTTTTGTAGGTGTGAAATCCTTAAACGCAATGCAAAGACCATACATTGGTTTGTACATAAAAATCAGATAGTACAAAATAACAGGAATCGCCATTATATATAGTGATGCATTACGCTTTAAATCTTTGCTTAAAGGTTCTTTATAAGCTTGTATACACACACCATTTGAATCATTCTTAGATTTAAATTTTTTCATATTTCCAACCTTTCTAGGACATAAAGGCACCGCCAAGCCACCAAAATGGCGGTGCCATTACTCGCTCTATCTTTTTGTATACCTATCGTATGCCGCTTGATAAATGCTTAGTGCGTCGTCAATTTTAAAGCCTTTAATCTCTTTTATCACTTGGTCATATTCATCAAAAGGTTTGATACCCATAATAAATTTATACGCATTTTCGTCAACGTTTGTTTCAATATTTCCCATGATGTCAGCTATCTTTTGACTTTCCTCTATCGTCAAGGAAAGCGGTGGCAACATGTAGTTTAAAGTATCCGTTTCTTTCCAAATTTGCACTGCGTCTTTTTGTTGTTGTGTTTGATAAAACTGTGTTAAATATCTCTTATCCTGCACAAAGGTTCCTGAAGCATTATGCATATACTTACGCATCATATCTGATGGTGACGAGTCTGGGTTTTTCATGATTAAATCTGTGTATACTGGATTTCCGTCCACCATGGTATACGATTCGCCTTCTATGCCAAAGTTAAACAAAAGCCCGCCTTTTTCGCTATAGCCATAGTCTAAGAATCTAGCCGCAAGTTCCACATTCTTACATGCAGTAGTAATATACGCATTACAAAACGTGTTTGTGGCAAAGTTTTTAAGTCCAAATTGTGGTCTATCGCCCTTTTTAAGGACTGGATATGGTGCGGCAACTAAATTATACGCATCATCTTTACCTGCTTTAGCACTAAGATATTTTCCAATGCCCGAGCCAGCCCAGTTCACGCTTCCGCCCGTTTTACCATTTAGCATTTTTGCGTCTAGGTCGGTTACTTTAACGATGTCAGTGTCTAAAAGTCCTTCGCTATACCACGTGTTCATGGTTTTTAAAGCTTCTTTCATTTCAGGCTCTAAAAATCCATATCTAACCTTTCCATCTTTTACATAAAAGTTCAACTTTGTTCCATAAGCTCCCAAAAATGCTCCACCCTGTTTTTCAATAGTTTTAAAGTCATAGGATAACGGTGCCGTCATTCCCATCTCCTTAAATTTGGTAAGCACGGTATGCCATTCATCAATAGTTTCAGGAATCGCAAGCCCTGCCTTATCAAGCAAATCTTTACGTACGATTGGACCGCAAGTACTTTGAAGCGATTCATCTTCATAGATAAACGGTGCTGAAAAATACTTCCCATCATCAGCACTAACAAGCTTTTTAATCTCTGGTCGTTGTTCATAAACCTTTTTTAGATTTGGCATATATTTGTCTATTTGGTCGTTTAATGGGATAATTACGTTATCTGTTGCATATTTTTGAACGCCACCCGGATATGTAGATAAGTCAGCATAAATAATATCAGGAAGCTCACCCGATGCAATCATTAAGTTTATTGCCTCTACAGATTCTCCTGCAGGCTGGATAAATTCTACATTTACGCCTGTTTGTTCTTTCCACGCCTTTGCCATAGGCGTTTCATCAAAGCCCGGAACCCTAAAATCCTGCAACCATATTTTTAGAGTATCTTCGGACGAAACCGGATACGTTCCATCGCCGTTTGGATAGGTGACGCCACTTCCGCCCATGGCAACTTCTTTATCTGAACCACACCCCGTAAACGCCGTTAATGCTAATGTTCCTACCGCCAAAAACGCAACCACATTTTTTAACAACTTCTTTTTCATGATTTTTCCCCCTATATTTAAATTTTCTTACTTTACTTTTTACGTATTTGCTTTAAGCTTTCGCTTTAAGCATTCGATAAAGCACAACTATTGCCTGTTCACGCAAAGCGTTAGCGTCAGGCTCGAACATACTTTCAGTTACGCCGTTCATAAATTTAGCGGTTATCGCCTTTTCTATGTACACCTTTTTCCAATCCTCAATGTTGCTTAAATCTGAAAATTTTTCAAGGCTTTTCGGATTCGGCTTTATTATATCGCCGTTCATTTCATAAAATTTAACAAGTATTTTCGCCATTTCGGCTCTAGTAACAAAAGCGTTAGGGCTTGCGTTTACACCATCGCCCTCTAATATGCCTAGATTTTTTGCTGTGGCAATATATGGTGCATACCACTCATCGCCAAAAACGTCTTTAAACTCACCATTGTACTCATCAAGCTTAATATTCTTTGACCGTAAGCACATCGCCATAAATTCTGCACGAGTGGTATTGTCCAAAAGTCCAAGTGATGTATCACTTACGCCTTTAACGATTCCAAGGTCGACCATTTCTGAAATCTCGATTTTGCCCCAATGATTTTTGAGTTCAGCCGAAAACTTATCTGACGGCTTTTCTGTTGTCCCTGGAGCTTGGGTTGGAGTTGGAGGTATCACGCCTCCTCCACTTCCATTTCCGCCACCTGTGGCGTGGTTTCCACCGCCTGTTCCTCCACCTGGATTGTCAGGGCTATGAGTGTTTTCTATTTCATTACCCAAAAACGGCATTGTAGCTCCAAAATAAATGTCGCCCTTTTGTTTGTCTTGCTTAAATGAAACTGCTTTCCCATTTAATCGAACTTCACTTATCTTTTTGTTTCCTGAATAAAGCTGAATATTCTCTAAATTAATATCTTTTGCTGAGTTAATATCAATTTTTGACGCTAAATAATTTACGCCAACATCTTTTATCTTTTCTGATGCCCGAATCAACTTTATATTGTCCGCCGTGCTGGTTAAATTGGTTCCGTTTCTAAGTGCGAGCTGTGAATACGAGTTGTTTTCGGTTTCACAAAGGGCTAAACTTCCGTCCGTTGTGTATTTTCCAAAACTTCTTTGCGTTTGATTTTTTGGATTTAATACTGAATAATACGAACCGTCAATTGTCGAATTTTCACTTTTGTTATTAATCAAAAACGAAAAGGCAGTTGCCGCTCCATCGTCCACATCAAGCGGAATATCAGATGTTAAAACGTCCGTTTTAGCGCCTGGCTTTTCAGGGACGAGAAGAGTATTCATGCTCGTATCACCCGCAACATCTTTAACAGATGAAGAATATTTTGCAGATATAACGTTTCCTGTCGAATACGAGTACCACCCATCTTTAATCGTTGTCACCTGCTCACTTTGAGGACTCACCGCCGCAACGTTAATATTAGCTTCGGCGTTAAAGTTCGTCCGCACCACGTTTGTTTCAGGGTTAATCGTAACGTTTGCGTCAGGCATATAATGCCACCCTAGAGAATAATTGTTACTACCCATCTTGTCGACAGGCTTTAGTGAGTCTGTAACGATAACGTGTCCCGACTTTAGGAATAATATGTCACGGTCATAATCAACACTACTGCTTATAGCTTTTCCCTTATCGTCAACCGCTTTTATTCCTAAATTATTTGGCGAATTTAGTTTAACAAAGTCATATGTCCCATTGAGTTCAGAATCTCGTATGTTGCCGTACTTATTGCCGCTTGACATGTAAAGATTTTCGCCTGATGGACCCTTGATTGGCTTTCCATACGTCCAGCCAAAGCCACCGCCTTTTTGTGAAAAGCCGTTTATTTCAACAACGTTATGCCCTCTGCTTGAAATTTGCCATGTTCTATATGGATTATCTGTATCATAATTTATGTATCGTGGGTCGGCTAATAAATACTTTCCATATGCAAACATGTTTAAAACCATATCGTCTGAATGCCCATGACCGCCCATGTTTCCGTCTGCGTTTGAGGAAATATATATATCGTCATTTCCCCAACCAGACCTTAAAATCACTTTTCGACCCACAGGATATAAAATAGAAGTATAGTCCGGTGCCTTGCCTTCTTTTCCATCAGTTGCCGCCCATTTTAAAATTGGGTCATCAACCTCGTTTGCAATTGATTTTATTGAGCCTAGATAACTATGGTCATTTACCTGGCTATCACCTTGCTGAAAATCTCTAAATCCAGGTCCCGTTGCACTTACCATATATTTCCCACTTTTGGTAATCGCCTCTTTTACAGCTTCTGAAAGCTTAAAATCGTACCAACCTGCATCTTTTGCAACGCTTAATTGCCGTATCGTGTTTCCTGCTGTTTCAGAGGTATATCCTAATGAACATTCTATACCGGAGCCATCTGCAAGAATATTTTTATTACACATAGCAGCAAAGCGATACCCTGCTACATCAAGCCAGCCACCACGACCACCATTTTCAGGAGTCGCACCTGATTCTAATGGTTTTGTTGCGTCATTAAATTCATTCATGTTTATGGCAATCACAGAAAGTCCCATTGTTTCATACGCTCCATGATTAGAATTTAAAGACATCTTGTTCCAATTTACTATTAACTGATTTGCAAGTTGCCAGCATGACTTTAATAGTGGCGTAAATACTTCAGGCGTCATAAATTCACTATTTATAAATGTCGCCATCAAAATTGGAAAC
>JAVXFE010000063.1:0-9294 GCA_036658075.1 Oscillospiraceae bacterium | reverse complement strand
TTTGATGTTTCCCATCTATTAACGGTTGATGGTGAAACTGATAAAATATGTGCAAAATCTTCTTGAGTAAGTAAAGATCTCTGTTTTACAGCTTTTAGTTCATCTGACAAGCTCATATATAGCTTCTCCTTTGCAAATTATTATTGTTATTCTATCATAAAACAGGCGTTTTAGCAATGCTTTAGATTACTTTGTTAGTGTCAAGTAAAGATTGGCAATTTTTTTGATACAAAAAATGTACTATGATTGTACGATATTTCCGTAACCCTTGACAGCCTTGTCTAAAAATGCTTATGGATATTATGCCGACGGTGAGAAACTCAAAAACATGTATTTTCCTTTTCCGTCTGCCTGTTAATTGTAGCATTTTTATTCAATTCTGTAAAGGGATTAATGCTTTTTACCTCAGGCTTTAAATTTAAATGCGAGAGTTTATTGACAAAATTGTCGTTCATAAACGCTCAGAGACATGGAAGAAGAAAAAAATTACACACAACGGGTTGATGTCTATTTTTAAAAAATTAGTCTAAATTTTTAAAAACACCTGACATTTACGAAAAAAGTTTAAAGAAAAATTTCCTTTAAAAATGCGGGTTTTTACGATTTTTTAAAAGTTTTTTCTCAAAAACCAAAAGATGGCACTCTATGGCACTCGATATGCGTTACAATTATAAATGTAGTCGACTTACAAAAAATTTAAATGCTCTAACGAGCGAAAGGAGAAACAAAAATGTTAGGATTTGGAATGAGCAGAAAACAAGATGAGGAAAATCAAAGAATGCAAATGCAGAATCAGATGGGCGGTCAAATGGGAATGGGAAATCAGATGATGGGGAATTCGCAAATGGGAGGAAATCCACAAATGGGCAATCCACAAATGGGAGGTCAAATGCAAAACAACCAGATGATGGGAAATAGAAATCTTGGTATCGACCCTGATAAGAGAATTCAAGAAATTTCAATTGAACTTGAAGACTTTAAAAGAAGAAACCCTAATTCAGACATCGAGGCGGCTTTAAAGTCCCCTGAATTTACCGATTATGTGATTTTTAAAGGCTTATCTGTAGAAGATGCATATCTTTTAACGCACAAAGAAGAGGTTTATCAAAAAGCACAAGGCGATGTAATCAACAATCTTAACAGTCGCAAAAATCGAATTGTCGAAAACGGCGTTGGTAAAAGTAACGCCGCTATGACAAACACTAACCCTAAAGATTTAACCGACGACGAAATTGACGAAATTAATAAACGTGTCGCACGTGGAGAAAAAATTAGGTTTTAATCAAACTTTTTAACACTATTTCATAAATAAAATAAAAAAATTAAAATCAATAGGAGGATTTTTAAATGGATTATAATACACAGGCAACATTTACAAACAATATAGGAAACACGGTTTCGGCAGGTAACAAAACATATTATGACAGAAACCTTATTAAGTCGGCACACGCCAGACTTGTACATGCAGAGCTAGGTCAAAAAAGACCAATTCCTCTAGGCAGCGGAAAAACTATTGAATTTAGGCGTTTTAGCCCTCTTCCAAAAGCTTTAACCCCACTAACAGAAGGTGCAACCCCTCGTGGAAATCAACTTAATATCTCAACAGTAGAAGCTAAGGTTGAACAGTACGGCGATTATGTTACAATGTCTGATTTGCTTATTACAACCGACCTTGATGACATGATTCTTCAAACCGAAAGCGTTTTAGGCGACCAGGCAGGTCGAACACTAGACACCGTAATCCGTGAAAAAGTTAATGCCGGTACAAATGTTCAATACGGAAACGGAAAAACCGACCGAAACCTTTTAGTCGGCGGTGCTGCAAATTACGCCGATAATGATTATTTAAACGTTGCATCAATAAAAAGAGCTGTTGCCACATTAAAGCGTAACAATGCAAAACCTATGAAAAACGGTGCATATGTGGCAATCATTCACCCGGATGTTGCAAACGACCTTACAAACGACCCAGATTGGAAGGAAGTTAAACAAAACGTCGACCCTAAAGATTGGTATGATGGAGCAATCGGTAAAATTCACGGTGTTGTTTTTATTGAATCAACCGAAGCTAAAATTTTTAGAGCTGGAACGTTGCGTAACCCTGCAACACTTGAAAAAGGCGACCCTGAAGTTTTGACCGTTGCAAAAATAGCCGGTAAGGTTATTACTATTTCTGAAGAATTAACAGCGGCAGATGTGACATATTTAGGAACCAAGAAAATTCAGATTAATGGATTTGATTATTCAATCGTATCTTCCACAAAGGGTACGTCAGGAACAGCAACTATTACTGTTGCGGAAACCCTTTCACCAACAATCACCCCAGAATGTATAATTTATCCGGCAGGTGCAGGTCTAAACGGTCGAGATATTTATTCTACTCTTTTCATCGGCGAAAACGCCTATGGTGTAACAAACATTGAAGATGGTGGTCTTAAAACTATTATTAAACAAAAAGGCAGTGCCGGCACAGGAGACCCTCTTGACCAACGTTGCACTGTTGGCTGGAAGGCAACACAGACAGCGGAAATACTTTCGCCGGAGTTCATGGTTAGAGTAGAGACTACGTGTAGTTATTAATAATAAAAATCAAATATAAAACAGGAGGAAATTTTATGGGAAACACAGAAAAAACAGAAAACTTATCACAAGAAGCGGCTTTGAGAGAATTTTACAAGGAGTCCGTACCCGTTATGCTTATTAAAGATAACTTTAAACACAAAGAGGCTTTGACAGTAACGCTAAACGGCGTAAACTATCAAATAAAGCGTGGGATACAGGTAATGGTTCCACGTGCAGTCGCTCTTATTGTTGAAAGAAGTCATAAACAAGAACTGGCTGCACAAGATTATTTAGATAGCCTGAAGGGTTAAAGGTGACCGTATGAAGATTATGAAGGCAATCGGTCTTGCTGACGGATTTTGCCCGAACCACTACACCACAGAAGAAAAACTTCTGTGGTGTCACGAGGTATCAGCAGGACTGCGGCGAAGTTCTAAAAAGATTTATGATGTTTTAGAGCTTATTCACACAGAATTTGCAGATTTCGAACTACCTGATGACATCAAATTTGATGATATTGAAAGTGTTTTTATAAATGGAAAAATGCTCGACAAGGTAGACTTTAGAAGTTTTGGAACCCTAAACAATGATGAACTTTTAAAATATGGAATCAACTGTGGCGGACGGCTACGAATAAAGATTATCTACCTTACTCATCCAAAACCCATCCGTGATACAACAATAGTTGGGGAATTTAACACCGGTGAAAACTTTATCGAGATGAATTTGCCTCCTTTTGAAGTTCAAGATGCGATAGAGGTCGTTGCCCTTTCGGACTTGACCGCCGAGCCTGACTGGAGCAAGGCCACCACCCATTATATTATGGAAGTATCCTCGTCAAAAATTATGTTACAATCCGACGCTTTTACACCACAAACGGCAGCAAAACTCGCTATACGCCGAGTCGTAGATGATGAAACCGAAGTTGAGGCTCCATATGACACAATGTACGTGGAATATTTATTAGCAAAAATGGCACATTATGACCATGATTATGATAGCTATATGGCACATATAAACCAGTATAACAGCTTGCTTGATGAATACCAACGCACGCACAAAACAAACTCACCAACAACACGACTTCCGTTTTTTCGGAATTATTGGTAGAAAGGGGCGACGCAAATGTATTTACCACCAATAAAAGCTCAAGGACCTTCAAAAATACAATGCAAAAGCTTTATGGGATACAACGAAAGAGAGAAAATTGACGATGTTCAGTTTTCGATTATGCGGAATATGTCAGGGGATTTAATCCCCTGCGCCGCCCCTCGAAAAAGTCGAGAAATTATTAAATCAATAAGTGATATAAAAACGATTTTTTCACCACAATACAAAAATGGAGACCTTACAGGTTTTTCAGGAGTGGCAGGCACAAATTTTTGGTATAACGATACCATAATCTCCGGGAAGCCCTTAACTACAGGCGAAAAATCCATAGTTGATTTTAATGGAAAGATTTGCATTTTCCCGGATAAGCTCTATTATAATTATCTAAAAGACTCTGAAACAGGTATAGTAATCAATTCTTTGCAGGACATGGAAAAATCACTTTCACTTGCAGGCGTAAAATTTTACTCATATAGCGACAAAGTCACAGGCGAAACGGAAAGTTATATTCAAAAAACTGATGCAAACTTTGATAAAAACTTTAAAGTCGGCGACAGCCTTGTTATTACAGGGTGTACAAACGGAATCGAAAACAATACGTTTGTCGTTGATAGCAAAACAAAGTTTGCCGCCGCCGAAAAAATTATTAGCGTTATCGTTGAAAGTGTTGAAAAGAACAAGCTTACTCTTAGACTATACAATAAAAACGGAGCAGTGGCAAAATTTAAGAACATTACTGAAAGTGCCACGGTTAATATTTCGGTTTATATTCCAAATATGTCCCACGTCTGTGTTCACGGAAACCGCTTATGGGGGACTTCCGACAACGGTGAGTTTGTGTACGCTTCTAAACTTGGAGACTGCTTTAACTTTAACTCTTTTCAAGGATTAGCAGACGATAGCTGGTATGGAACTATTGCTACAGATGGCGAATTTACAGGGATTATTGGGTTTCGAAACGCCGTTGTCGCCTTTAAACGCAATCACATTCATCACATTTACGGAGATTCGCCACAAAATTTTTCTATTCCAAAACAGACTAACGGCGGGACTTTAGATGGCAAAAGTCTTTCGGAAATTGGAGGTGTCTTGTATTATTTGGCAGGAAACGGCTTTTTTGCATACACAGGAGGGCAACCCGAAAAAATCAGCGATAATATTTTAGAAAAATACATATCGTGTTGTGGCGGAACTGACGGTGTAAAATATTATGCCTGTGCTGAAAAAGCCGACCACACTTTTGACGTTTTGGTGTATACTCCACAATATCGAATGTGGCACAAAGAGGACAACCTTCACTTTGTTGGATTTATTGAATATAACGGAAAGCTGTATGGCGCCACACGCACTGAAGTTTTAAAGTTTGAAAGTGGTTCCGAAGTTGTTTCATGGTCCATGGCATCAAAAAAATTCACACTTGATTCGATGGAGCATAAAGGAGTAAACGATATATTTATTCGTATAAATTTAAATAGTGGTTCGAATGTAAAAATTTATTTTTCCAAAGATGATGGCGAATTTAAAAAATGCGGTGAACTTTCAAAAAGCGGATATTTCGTACATAAAATACCTGTGAGATTTGTAAAGTGCGACAGTTTTAGAGTTAAAATAGAAGGAACAGGAAATGCAGTTTTGCACGATATAGAAGTTGTGCAATATATAGGAGGAAAAAATAATGGGAAGTATTAGCGATTTATATAAGAAAAACAAAAACTATGGCACCCAAACCGCACCAAGAGGCAATGCAGGTGGTGGTCGAATAAAACAAGAAATACCTAAATATTCAGGACAAGTCGGAATTCGTGCAACACTGAATAACATGGGGATTTCTAATAGCAGTATCGGCTACGACCCTTCAAAAGGAGACGTTACCATAAACGGAAAGTCGTTTATGAAGCCACAATACTTAGATGATGCAGCAGGTGTATCATATGCAAATGAAGCTGATATTCAAAAAGGCTTGGTTGATTATTATAGTACTACAAGCAACCCGATAGTGCAAGTCAGCGATTATTACACAAACGCCGCCGGAGGTTATGGAATTAACGCAAATGCCCTAGGCTATAGCAACGGAATGGCAACCGTTGGCGGTTCGCCGCTAAACACACTCTACACTGACGATAACGGCAAGGCGTGGGCGTATGCCAACGATGTGCAAAACGGCGTTCAGAATTACGCAAATGAGGTTGGCGTGAAAAATCCGAACGACATTTTAAAAAAATACAACAGCCGCTATGAGGACAAGATAAATTCCCTGCTTGAAAGCTTAGCCAACCGTGAAGAATTTACGTATAATCCTGACGATGACCCCGTATACGCTGCATATAAAGCAAAGTTTTTAGGTGAGGGAAATCGTGCGGCAGAAAACGCAATGGCAACTTATTCAAATTTGACGGGTGGCTATGCAAACTCAGCGGCAGCAACAGCAGCAGGAATGTCCCAACAATATTATGCCGGTCAACTAGGAAACACCATACCCGAACTTGCATCAATGGCTTATCAAAGATATTCGGACAGCTACCAAAATGATTTAAATATGGCAAATCAATATACAAACACCTACAAAACAATGCTTGAAAACGCACTTTCCGCAAACGATAAAACGGTTTCGAACGTAAATAACGTTAATAAATCTAACGTCGACCGAGATGCTAAATCTATCGAAAACATGTGGAATAATATTTTTAACACCCAAAAGAAAGCGGCAAACGAACAGCAATATGAATGGACTGAAAAGAAAAATTTTGCAGATAGTTATTGGCAAAATATTTTAAACGTTCAAAAACAACAGTCAAATTATATTGATTATGATAAAAAAGTTTTAGAACGTGATGAACTTAAAAAGTACCTGCGTGATTATTATGATAGCATAATGGATAATAAAATCGAAAATAGTACTCTTGAAAACCTTTTAAAACGAGAACAAATCAAAATTGCAAAAATGAATTCATTTGGTTTTTAGCCCTTGAGAGCGAGGAAATTTCCCTCGCTCTTTTTTTAATACACAAAGTATTTTACGGTGCTTTTCCTACGCTTTTTCAATACTGTATTTGTGCATTTTGTACAACTCATGAATATTATTTTCGTACAAATAATCCTAAAAACCAGATAAAAGTATTGTTTATAAATTGTTTATAAATTGTTTATAAATTGTTTATGTTAAAGATATATAAATGATAAGGATGTGTAATATGATTATACAAGATTCTAATTAAACAACCATATATTATTAAAAGTTAAAGGAGATTTATATGAAGGCGATTATTTATTTAAATTACGCTATTTCGATTGTGTTTACCTTGTGTTATGCCTATCAGTTCTTCTATATTTTTATAGGGCTGTTCAAAAAGTCGGAAAAGTTTACTGCAAAAAAGCAACATAAGTTTGCTGTAGTGGTTTCGGCACGTAATGAAAGTGATGTTATTTCGCAATTGATTAAAAGCATACAGGGGCAAAAATATCCTACCGACCTTGTAGATATTTTTGTTATTGCTGATAATTGCACGGATAACACTGCGGACGTTGCCAGAAAAGCCGGAGCTATTGTATATGAAAGATTTAACAAACAATTAGTAGGAAAAGGTTACGCTCTTGACTGGATGTTTAAGATTATCGACACCGAACATAAAGATGCAGGATATGAAGGCTATATGATTTTTGACGCCGACAACATCCTTGATCCTAACTACATAGCAGAAATGAACAAGCTCTTTGATAATGGCTATAAAATTCTTACAAGCTATCGTAACTCTAAAAACTACGACAGCAACTGGATTTCTGCAGGATATTCATTATGGTTCTTGCGTGAAGCAAAGTTCCTTAATAATTCAAGAATGCAACTTAAAACAAGCTGTGCAATTTCTGGAACCGGATTTTTGGTTTCAGCTGAAATAATTAAAAATAACGGCGGTTGGATTCACCATTTGTTAACAGAAGATATTGAATTCACAGTTGACAGTGTTATCCACGGTGAAAGAATTGGATATTGTGAAAACGCTATTTTATATGACGAGCAACCTACCTTGTTCAAGCAATCTTATACACAGCGTTTAAGATGGGCAAAAGGCTTTTATCAAGTGTTTGGCAAGTATGGTGGAAAGTTATGCAAAGGTGCTTTAAAAGGGAACTTTTCTTGCTTTGATATGTTCATGACAATCACACCTGCAATGCTCCTTACTCTTCTTAGTACAGTAATAAATGCAATTGCTATTCCTTTTGGAATGATAGGGAATTTACCTGAAACGAGCATATTAATTCAAACTTTAGGGCAAACGCTCTTTAATTTTTACGGTTTGTTCTTCATTTTAGGGCTTCTGACCACAATTACGGAATGGAACCAAATACATTGCAAAGCTTTAAAGCGAATTTTCTATTTGTTTACGTTCCCTATTTTCATGCTTACATATGTTCCAATTTCAATCATAGCATTATTTAAAAAGGTCTCATGGCAGCCAATCAAGCACACTGTTATTAAAACTGTTGAAGAAATTCGTGGCGATGAAATGGTCGCATAATATAATCTAAAAAGTTTCATTAAGAAAACCGTCCAAGAGTATTAACTTTTGGACGGTTTTTCTTTTCTATATTTAAATTCACAAAATTCTTAATACTCGCCGTGAACTATTTTATAAAAATAAAACACCTGGAAAGTCGTTTTAGACTTTCCGGGTGTTCATTTTTCACTTCTTAATTCTTATTTTCGTTTCTTACTTTCCGTTATAAGCTTTTCTATATATTTCTTCAAGTTCAGTTACAAGTGGCATTCTAGGGTTTGCACCTGTACATTGGTCACCAAACGCCTTATCGGCAAGGTCAGCAATCTTACTCATGTACTCGGTTTCATCAACGCCACATTCCTTTATTGTCATAGGAACGTTAATCTCTTTCATCAAATCACGGATTGCTTTAACAAGTGATTTAACGCCTTCTTCTGTGTTCTTGCAAGGAAGTCCAAGCGTTCTAGCAATCTCTGCAAACTTCTCATCCGCAATAAATGTTTCATATTTAGGGAACGAAACAAACTTGCTGGGCTTTTGTGCGTTATATTCAACCACGTGAGGAAGTAACACCGCATTAGCACGACCGTGAGGAATATGGAACTCTCCACCTAGCTTATGTGCAAGCGAATGATTAATACCCAAAAAGGCATTCGTGAAGGCCATTCCAGCCATACAACTTGCGTTATGCATTTTCTCTCTAGCCTTTTTTTCGCCTTTGTATGATTTCGGTAAATATTCAAACACGATTTGTATCGCCTTCATAGCTAAAGCATCAGTGAAATCAGATGCTAGGTTCGAAACAAACGCCTCAATAGCATGTGTAAGAACATCCATACCGGTATCCGCAGTGATTCCAGCCGGTACAGTGTATACAAACTGCGGGTCAATTATTGCAACATTAGGAGTGAGTTGATAATCAGCCAGAGGGTACTTCATGTTGATTTCTTTATCAGAAATAACAGCGAAAGAGGTAACTTCTGAACCTGTACCACTAGTTGTAGGAATTGCAACCATTTGAGCCTTTGTTCCAAGTTCAGGGAATTTATATGAACGCTTTCTGATATCCATAAATTTAATTGCCATGCTTTGGAAGTCAGATTCAGGGTATTCATAGAAAAGCCAC
>JAVXFE010000062.1:0-9320 GCA_036658075.1 Oscillospiraceae bacterium | reverse complement strand
TACCCGAATTATATTTATAATCTTTAAAAGCTATTGTAATACCCACCATAGGCAGATACGAAAATACAAACACGAGCAATAACGGAATAGCAAGTAAAGAGTAAAGTTGTAATTCATTTGAAGTAATTTTTTTATGTCCGGTGTGAGAATTCGCCTTACCTTTTACATCTGCATTTAGTTTCATTTTTATACGACATCCCCTCTATAAAATATATTTGTGGATATAATTTACGCTTCAAACCCCCACATAAATTTAAAATAAATTGCCAAAGGCAAATATAATATACATCCATTTCGTACACATTATATCATCAAAAAAAATACATAGTCAATAGCATTATCTTGACATACCATCACTTATTTGTGAACTCTTACTAAAAAGTATTGATTTTTTTTTATAAAAATGATATTATAATATAAAGAAAAATAGATATTAGCGGAGTTTATATTAAAGTTTTATGGAGGTGAATATATGTATAATCTTTTGATTGCAGACGATGAGTTTCAAATAAGAACGTTGCTATCTACGGTTGTTGATTGGAAAAGTCTTGGGTTTAATATAGTAGGTTTGTTTGAAGATGGACAAGACGTAATTGATTATATCACTACAAACCATGTGGATTGTATATTAAGCGATATCCGAATGATTAATGTGTCCGGAATAGAGTTAGCAGAATATCTCTATACTAATTATCCAAAAATTAAGCTTGTACTTTTAAGTGGATATCAAGAGTTCGAATATGCTGTTAGTGCTTTAAAATTCAACGTTGAAAACTACTTGCTAAAACCTACAAAAATAAATGATTTAACCAGCATCTTTTCTCTTTTAAAAGCGAAACTTGACAACGAAATAAATGACATGTCTATCATTTCTTGTTATAGGCGTGAGGTGTTTGGAAAGCTAAAAGATGGTCATTATAAAGACGACGAGACCTTTCCAAACATTCTTAAATCATTAAATATTGATATAGAACTTTCAAACTCATGTGCTTTAGTGAATATTAATTTCGACGCTCCTATTAAAGTGGAAGAAAATATACGTTCTACATTTTTTCAAAACTTCGCTTTAATTACCGAATCAAACATAAAAGGATTTTATATTTCAGGAACATCACAAAGTGTAGAATATATTCTTTTTTCTACTAATTCATCATCAAATAACTTTAAAGATTTTGCACAAAAAATATGTGAATGTATCTCTGAATTTTCAAAAACACGAGCTAAAATATCGAATTTCAACTTTTTTGAGAGCATAAAAAAATTGCAATCAATAGAACCTTATGCGAAAACAAATTATGAAAATATTGACCAAATATTAATAAAAGAACAAGAAAAAGTTCTAATCTCAGTAATAAACTCCGGCAATTCGTTAGAAGTTAAAAATCAACTTAACATGATTTTCAATATATTGTCTATGCTAACTTTATTAGAGCTTAAAAAATACGTTAAAAACCTCATAACGTTTACTAATGATGAATTATTGGCAGATGATGGTGTATCCAAAAAGAAAATTGATGACTTTTTAAATGAAATAAACAGTTGCAATTCTTTGAATCAGCTTCGCAATATTTCATACACTTTTTTTATAAATCAAGCAGAATATTTAAAAAATATTGATAATGATTTATCTAGAGAAAGTGTCATTTTAAAAGTTAGAGACTATATTATCGAGCATTACTCTGAAGATCTCTTATTAGAAGATGTTGCTTCTATGGTTTATCTCAGTCCTACATATTTTAGTAAGATATTTAAAAGCATAATCGGGCAAAATTATATAGATTTTCTTATTTCATATAGAATGAATATGGCAAAACAATTTCTTATAAATACCCAAACAAAGGTTTATGAGATAGGAATTAAAGTGGGCTATGAAAACCCCAATTTTTTTACACGTTTGTTTAAAGCCAATTGTGGTCTCTCTCCTACGGAATACCGAAATAAGTTTGCAAAGAGGGTGTACTGATGTTTGAAAAGAAAAAGCTGTTATACAAATATTTCTTGGATTTCTTTATAATTATTTTTACAAGTTTTATTATTGTATCCGGGCTTATTTTCTATGTCATATTTCATTCTGCCAATACGCAAAAACAGCTTTACAGAAACAGCCTTGAAACGCAAGTATTTCTTCTTATTGATAATTTATCAGAACAATGTAATTCAATATTCACCCAATTATCCGTAAAAGATGATGTAAACAGATTTTTTCTAACGAATCTATCTACTTTGAATGAATTCGACCTTTACGCCCTTACAAAGCCCCTTGTTTATCAGTTAAGAAATTATACATTTAACAATAACATCTCTTCTGTATATTTGTATTCTTTTGAAAATAATGCAATTTTAAATGATTCTGGCGTTGATTTAACCAATAACTTAGAACAGCATTTTTGGTATGACAGTATTATTAAAAATTATACAAACCATACGTATTGGACAGATATTATAACAGATGAATCTACAGGGGTAAAATACCTTTCATTATTTAAATCAATTAATGACTCTAAAGACCCCGATGGAATTATCGTAATCCTTATAAAATATGACGAATTAGAAAAACAATTACTTGATATACTGAAAAGCGGAAACAACTCCTTCGTACTGCGAGATAATCAAAAAAATCAACTACTTTTTACTATAGGCGATGCGTATCAAAAGATTATTAAAAAACATAATATACAAGAACCAATCACGGATTTTAGCAATATATTAAAAGAACGTGATTACTCTGAAAAAACTATATCCGAAAGAAATTGGCAATGTGTGCTTATTTATGATACCACTTCTTTATATGGTATTAATAAATATATATTTTTACTTTTTCCATTACTTATATTATTCATACTATTGATTACTTCATATATATCATATCGAAGAGCAAAAATTACTTATAGACCTATTGACGATTTGATGTCTTTACTTGATAATTCTGAAAATAATATTATTAGTAATTTAACATCTTACAAAAAGTATGATGAATTAAAATATATATATGAAAACATTACACATACAATCAAAGATAAAAATGATTTAAAAAATGAACTAAGCAAACGTATTAACCAACTTGATAACGCTAAGAGTATTGCTCTACAGGCACAAATACATCCGCATTTTATATTTAATACTCTTGAACTTATAAATTTAGAAGCGTGTTCTTTATCAAAAGGTGATAATATCGTTTCCCAAATGATATGCTCTCTTTCTGATATTATGAGAATTTCATTTCAGTCTGATGGATATTTTATCAGAATATCAGATGAATTATTACATGCTCGTCAATATATTTATATTCAGTCACTACGCTATAAAGATAAGTTTGACGTTGTTTGGAATATAGAAGAACAACTCAATTCTTATCTTACTGCCAAACTTATTTTACAGCCTTTTATTGAAAATGCAATTATCCACGGTATAATACCGTCGAAAAAACATTGCAACCTTATAATAAGTGCAAAAGAAGATAATAACAATATTATTTTTACAATAGAAGATAACGGAAAAGGTATTGACGCACAAAAACTTAGTGAAATAAAAAACAGTCTAAAAACGTGTGAAGACGTACCTAAACGCAATATAGGTATTACAAATGTGAATTTAAGAATTAAAATTATTTACGGACAAAATTATGGTTGCTCTATAGATTCAAATGATGTTAAAACAACGGTTGTTATAACAATCCCTAAAATGCTTTAAAAACATTACGCAAATACATTAAAAGCGTTGCAAATTTTGAAAAGCAGGACTTAAATTAATGAGTGACAAACATACCGGTAGTATGGTATTATATATTCATATCAACGGTATGTTTTTTATTCTTAGGAGGTGAGAGGCTTGTCACGAAACAAATATCCAGAAGTAACCGTAGCTCGTATTCTTGATGTATCTGAACAGCTTTTTCTTGAAAAAGGTTATGAACACACCACTATTCAAGATATTATCAACGCCCTTGGCGATTTAAGCAAAGGCGCAATCTACCATCACTTTAAATCCAAAGAGGAAATCATTATTGCGGTTGTTGATAGATTATACGTCGGTACGCAAGATGGTTGTGCCGAAATCCAGGCAGACAAAAGCCTAAACGGCTTAGAAAAGCTCCGTAAGCTTTTCTATCTTTCTATTGGCAATCCTAACCATAAAGTTGCTTTTGAAACGATGCCTAATTTTTTTGAAAACCCCAAATTTTTGGCAATGCAACTTGAACAAACCATATACGAATTAGCGCACAAAATAATCGAGCCGATTATCTGTGAGGGAGTAGCTGATGGCTCAATACAGACACAATATCCGAAGGAGCTTGCCGAGGTGGTGTCACTACTTTCAAACATCTGGCTAAACCCAATGCTGTTTCACTGCACAAAACAGGAAATATACAATAAATGCATGTTTTTAAAAACGCTGATGAAAAGCCTTGGAGTTGACGCTTTTGACGATGAATTAACTGAAATGCTTGAACAAATAGCATGTCTTGCAAACAATGATAGCTAAAAAATAATATGCCTTAATCGGCATATATTTTTTAGATATATACATACCAACAGTCGGTATATAAATTAAGGAGAGAATTATGAAAACAAAATATGGAAAAGACTTTATGCTTATAGTAATCGGGCAGATTATTTCACTGTTTGGAAATGGAATTTTACGCTTTGCACTTCCTCTTTATCTTTTGCGAGAAACAAATTCCCCGGCATTATTTGGGCTTGTAACCGCTTGCTCCTTTTTACCGGTGATATTCTTATCAGTTTTGGGTGGAATTTTAGCAGATAGAGTAAACAAGAGAAATATTATGGTTGCACTGGATTTTTTGACAGCGGGTATTATCTCTGTACTTTTTCTATCCATCGGAGAAGTTCCGTTAGTACCCCTCATGATAGTAGTGTTAATGCTACTTTATGGAATTAGTGGAACCTATCAGCCAACCGTACAGGCAAGTATCCCGGTATTAGTTTCAAGTGAAAACATATTGTCAGCAAGTGCCATTGTGAATCAAGTAGGTGCACTTGCTGGACTCTTAGGTCCAATTATTGGTGGAATGCTTTTCGGTACCTTTGGTCTTACTCCAATCTTAATCATCAGTATCCTGTGCTTTGCCGGCTCTGCAGTAATGGAACTTTTTATTCAAATCCCCTTTCAAAAGAGAGAAAATCGCACGGGTGTGCTGGCTATTATTAAGAGCGATTTTCAGGACAGTGCAAATTATATGAGAAAAGATAAACCGCTCCTAATTCAAATTATTGCATTGATTGCTATCTTTAATCTTATACTAAGTGCAATGCTGATTGTAGGCACACCAATTCTAATCGTCGAAACGCTTCATATGAGTGATGAGTTATTAGGGTTTTCACAAGGGATATTGGCGTTGGGTGGACTTTGTGGCGGGATACTTACAGCTATATTCAGTAAAAAGCTAAAACTTTCCAATTCACATATTTTATTATTTCTATGTAGTCTTTTTGTTGGAGTCATGGCTGTTCCGCTGCTTTTAGGGCTGACAGATATGACAAGCTATGTAATAATAACCGTGGTCTGCTTTGCAATCATGGCGTTGGCAACCATGTTTAGTGTACAGATGATTGCAACTGTACAAACAGAAACGCCTCCTGAATTAGTGGGAAAGGTAATTGCTTTAATGATGTCCATTTCAATGTGCGCTCAGCCCCTTGGGCAAGCAATATATGGAGTGGTCTTTGATATGTTTCAAAATAAAACCGGGGTGATTTTGATATGTGTTGCAATATTATCCGCTTTGATTTCACTTGCCTCAAAGAAGATTTTCAAAGGCCTAAGTTCATAATAATGATACTCCTATTATGAGTAATTTTATTTTACCTATACTATTTTTCGACAATATTCACTAAAATTTATCTTGTACATATTATAATACTAGAGATACAAGAAGATTTTATTATCGCTTTTCTCTAATTCTAAAAATCAATTTAAACTGAAATTTGGAGGTTATTTTTATGGGAATGCCTATTATTAAACCTGGCACAATCACCCGTGAAGATGCAGTCGGTGACATTATCGAATCTGTAGCAATGGAAGAAGCGGCTTTCGCACACATTTTAAACGCCGAAAGCGAAAAGCTTATGGCTGCAATCAACAATAACGGTGTATCACCAGAACAACTTTTAGCTATAAATAAATCTGTAAACACCGCAATTAATGCTATTTCCAGATTGGAAATGCAGCTTCAAGCAAAACTAGACATGTTTAATAACACCATATGTCAGTAATTCTTTAAGCTTTTAATCTAACTTATAAATAAAGGAAATCCACCTATTTTAGCAGGTGTTGGAACGCCTACGGTAACAATAACAGGTATAAACCCAAATAATTTCCTACTTTCGGGCGTTGTTTTCACTAACCCAATCACCGCCGTAGTAACCTATGTCGGCAACTTAATAGATATTAAAACCAACAAGGGACACACAAGGCAAAGCCCTGTGTGTCCCTTGGTTTAAGGTTTTTTACTTAATATCATGTAGCGTAAATATGCCTATTTAATATAAACTGCCATGATATCTTGATACGCCCAGTGCGACGTTAAATCGCTAAATATTGGTGCTATCGCCACAGGAGTAACTTTTATGATACGATTAACAATTGTTACAAATTCAGCTCTTGTCATTTTTTGGTCTGGTTTAAACGAGCCGTCCTCATAACCTTTTATGATTCCGACACCTGCAAATAAATTCAGATTTCACTGTATTTATTTTAATGTGGCTTGTATTAAATCGTTATTATCAAGCTTTGAAAGTTCAATAACTCGGTTTAAATCAAGCTTTGCAGCCTCTGTGAAACGCTTTCCGTATTCTTCATCTGCTAAGTAGCAGTGAACGGCGTGTCTATACTTGATATTTTCAGTGCAAGGCTCAATATCTCCGGCTGTGTTTTCAATCAAAATTTGCTTTTTATCTTCACTTAAAACTCTCCATAAATCTCCGCCAGCACGGAAACAATCGTCAGTCGGGTCATCTTTCGGGTCATAATGATACATAGCACCGCTAAGTTCGAGCGGTGGTTCCATAACCTCGGGCTGTGCCGTCCATGCTCCAAGGCTGTTTGGTGAGTATGCAGGCGTACCGCCATAGTTTCCGTCCATACGCATTGCACCATCACGGTGATAATCATTGACTTCGTTTTTTGCACGATTAACAGGTATTTGGTGATGGTTTACGCCTAAACGATAGCGTTGTGCGTCACCATATGCAAACAGTCTTCCTTGTAAAAAGCGGTCAGGACTAAATCCAATACCCGGCACAACATGAGCCGGCGTGAAAGCTGATTGTTCAACCTCGGCAAAATAATTCTCGGGGTTTCGATTAAGCTCTAAAACACCAACTTCAATTAATGGGAACTCTTTATGTCTCCAAATTTTTGTAATATCAAATGGGTTTTCGTAGTGATTTTTAGCCTGTTCTTCAGTCATAATCTGAACATACATAGTCCACTTTGGAAAATTCCCACTTTCAATAGCGTCATATAAATCTTTACCGTGATATTCACGGTCCATTCCGTTAATTTTAGCAGCTTCTTCATTAGATAAGTTTTTGATTCCCTGTTGTGTTTTAAAGTGGAATTTGCACCATACACGTTCGTTTTTATCGTTATAGAACGCAAAAGTGTGTTCGCCGAAAAAGTGCATATTTCGGAAAGAAGCCGGAATTCCACGGTCGCTCATAACCACTGTGATTTGGTGAAAACATTCAGGTAAAAGTGTCCAAAAGTCCCAGTTATTTTGTGCTGAACGCCTGCCTGTTCGAGGGTCACGCTTTACCGCACGATTAAGGTCTGAAAAGTTATGAACATCACGAATAAAGAATGTTGGGGTATTGTTTCCGACTAAGTCCCAGTTTCCTTCGTCAGTGTAAAATTTAACGCCTACACCACGTATGTCACGTTCACAATCCGCCGCACCACGTTCTCCAGCAACGGTAGAAAACCGAATAAAAACGTCAGTTTCTTTGCCTTTTTGCAAAACGCTTGCACGTGTGAATTCCGAAATATCATGGGTCGCCGTAAATTTTCCATATGCTCCCCAACCTTTGGCGTGCATACGTCTTTCGGGGATGACTTCACGGTTAAAATGTGCCATCTTTTCCATTAGCCATACATCACTCATTACAACGGGACCACGTTCACCAGCGGTTAAAGCGTTCTCGTTATCTGAAACAGGGGCACCTACTTCGTTTGTTAACTTTTTGAATTCACTCATTTTTCTACCTCCTAAAGTTTATTGATAATCATTCCTAATTATAGTTATAAGATAGCACAATTTAACCAATTAGTCAATAGAAAAATGAAAATAAATATGTGATATTTTATAAATATTTAAAGTTTTTACGGACTGGCAAATTTCAAATTAAAGTGCATACATATATAACACGTTTAAATTTGGAGGTGTAATAATGTTTGGCTTTTTTGAAACGGTTATAGAATCACTGGTTTTACTCATCTCATATATTTCAAACAACAATTCTTTCCCACAGCCACTTTCTGCAAAAGAGGAAGCCGAATGTTTGGAGCTATACAAAAACGGCGATATTGTGGCAAAAAACAAACTTATTGAACACAATTTACGACTTGTTGCACATATAGCAAAAAAATATTCCGCCTCGGTTAAGGATAATGAAGACTTGATTTCAATAGGAACAATTGGATTAATAAAGGGAATTTCAAGCTTTGACTTAAACAAAGGGACCCGACTTGCTACATATGTAGCAAGATGTATAGACAACGAAATTTTAATGCTACTTAGAAGTCAAAAAAAAATGCAGGGCGATATTTCGTTAAACGATTCAATTGGAACCGATAAAGAGGGCAATCAAATCATGCTTATGGACATAATGAGTAATGATGAAGACGATATTTTTGACGAAATCGAGACCAATACGCAAATAAAGCAACTGTATGTAAATATTCGAAATCAACTTGATGAACGAGAGCGAAAAGTTATTGTTCTTCGCTATGGATTAGCTCAAACCCCACCAAAAACTCAACGTGAAATTGCTAAAATGATGGGAATTAGTCGCTCATACGTTTCTAGAATTGAGAAAAAAGCCCTTGGGACGCTAAAAAAAGAGTTTGAAAAAGGTGGATAAATAAGTAAACTGAAAAAGCTTGGGACTGTCACATAAAACAGTTCTAAGCCTTTTTTATTGTACTGTCACCTTGGCATTGTCGCAATGCAAAAATTTGAAGTATTATAATTAGGGATGTCATGATATAGCAATAACTTCATTACCTTAGTGTAAAATAATAATTGGCAAAAAAACAGGGAAAGAGCAAAAAACTCTTTCCCTAATCATACAAATCGTGTA
>JAVXFE010000061.1:0-9335 GCA_036658075.1 Oscillospiraceae bacterium | reverse complement strand
GCCACTGTGCGAATATTAATCTCGTTATTCACATTTCCTTTGCTCCACCATGCATTTGTAGGCTGTGAATTCACCGTTACATTTGAACTTCCATTTAACGTAAGAGGCACATAATTCCCTACATTTACCTCTTTCTTCGCTTTTTTATAAAATTCAAAGTCAGAAGTATTATTTATACTTGCGTCACTAATACGAACAATTTTATTAAGCGTTGCCTTAATCTCTGTTAAAGGTTGCATCGTTTGAATTCCATCCCAAATAAACGTTTTAAGCGTAAGCCCTGCGACATCACGTTCTATCTTCATATCCAAATTTATAGTTTGGATATTATACGCTGGGATAACGGCTTCTTTTGATACAATATCAACCAAAGCGTTTTCGTTATATAAAGCAATATAATACGCCACCGTTTTATCGTCCGCTGTGTTGTTTTGAACATTCACGCCACCTTCAACGTGGTTTACTCCATTTAACGTGGTTAATGGATTTCCGTTGCTTGTAAGTGGTATTTCATCAAACAAAAAACCTTCAGAAACATGAAAAATACTATTGTTTTCATAATTATTATAAATTCCAAGTTGGTCGATTGTAAAATTCTTTCTTAAATGATACAAAACGTTTTTTCCTGTATTTAAAAGGTCAAGCCTATTATCTTTAAAAAACTTTGAATTAAGGCAAAATACCGGACGTATTAAAAGTTCATCATTTTCGTTTGCATCTAAAATTTGACCTGCCGTTGACGCATTCAAATCATACGCTTTCCTAACGCCATTTACAACATCACCACTCCAAATTTTGTTTTCGCCTTTATCAAAAAACTTTGCCATATCATAAGTGTTTACACCCTGGGTTATGGAATACTTTATATTATATCTATTATCGCTGTTTGGTAAATGCACATAAATTTTATCGCCCGCTTTTAAATTGCAATTTAGACTTTCAATTTTATCACCCGCTAACGCCGAAAGTAAAATTGTTTTCTCTAAATTTTCATCATACACATAATCTTTAGGGCAACTTGTAATTCTTATTTTATCTGTGGCGGTTCCACTTACTCCGCTTAATGTCAAATTTAATCCGTATATTCCATCTTTTGGTGCCGTAAACCCAATAACACTTTTCCCTAAGTTTTGCGTTCCCGGGGAGACAGTCACAATCTCATTTATGTCCCATGCAATATTTTTTCCACCCTTGACAGAAATTCCGCCATTTGCATCTTCCGGTTCGGTCTTTTTATAAAATTCTGTATCGTTGCTGTTTTCGGCCGCACTATAAAAACTCCACACGCCATTTCGCCCATGCCCTGTGTTGTCAACCATTCCCAGCTTATCGCCATAAACGCCACGGATACTTTCGTCAACAAGATACATGCCATGCTTTGCACCATCGCTCCATTGCTTGTTATAATTCAAATTTGCGGTCATGCTTTGTGGTAACTTTTTCTCGCCATTACCATTAATACGAAAATCTCGATTTATCCAATCAACCAGATTTACGCCATTATGCCTTCCATAATCGTCATAGGCCGCAACTAAAAAGCCCTCATTTGATGTACTATCTAACATTACAAATGTTTGGTCACTACCTTCAATTTTGAAAAGGTTCTCATCTGCTGAGTCTAAAAGTTTAGCCCTCGGACCGACTTGTACAACAGAACCATCTTGTACATAAGAAGTAGCTTGTACAATTATCAAATTTAAGCAAAGTGTTATTACAACAAGTATGCTAATAAATCTTCTTTGCATGCATTCACGTCCCTTCGAAAATATAACCGCTATAATCACATAATGTCCGGGTATACCACAACCCGGACATATGTATTAATCTCTTTTTTTCTTTTTCTTTTTTCTTTTTTCTTTTTTCTTTTTTCTTTTTTCTTTTTTCCCGACACTAGTCAACCACAACTTCTATTGTACCAAGAGGTTCAACATTACCACGATTATCCGTTGCACGATATTTAATCGTGTTTACACCATTTTTATTAAGCTTAACTGAAGTAGAAACTTCATTTTTGTTAAGCGCACTTCGGTTTCTAATCGACATAAAATTGCCGTCATTTAAGCTGTATTCCAAACGTTTCATACCGCTTCCACGTGAGCTATCTGTCGCCGTCAAAGTAACGCTTGCACCATTTTTATAGCTACCGGTGGCAGTTTTCTCACCTATAACATCTAGTTGTGTAACGGGTGGACATACATCTGCAAGCTGGGCGTTTCCATCAACAGAAATTGCATCCGTTAATACTAACTTTCTTCCTAAAATACGACTAAGCTTTATTGAACTTTCAGCAGATTTTGGCATAGCGTAAAATATCTCATGCGATGTGTCAGAAAATCCAAATTCTGCAAATCCTTCAGCATCTGCTTTTACGCTTCCACGTTTTCCGGAAGGTAGAGCAACCCAATCATATTCGACGTTTGGTGTCAAACGTGCTTTAACTTTTGTGTTTCCTTTAATCTCATATGGTGATGCAAGCTTTGTTGAACGTTTTTCGTTCTTCTTGTGATACCTTGCATATGGATTTTGGACGCCGACAACTGTTAAATCGTCGTTTTGATACAAACGTACAGACGCTTCACTTTCCATAATCCCCTTACCTACAAGTGGGTCGTTATCACGAAGCTTGTCGTCTCCAATCGCCTCGCCTGTGGCTTCTAAGGTTTCCCAATGAGCTTTTACGCCTTGTTTACCTAAAAGTTCATTATAAACCGCCGCTGTAAGTTCATAGTTTTCTTGTGCATTCGGGTCAAACAAAACCATGTAAATTTTGCCTTTCCCATTATTTTTTTCAACCACAACCGGAGTTTTTCCAACAGACAATACAGGCGTAAATCCTTCATTCTCCATAGTATAAACTTCAGTATCTGTATTTACAATTGTTTTTTCGCTGTCATTTAAGATTCCGCTTAATTTAGTTTTTTCATGCTTTGCTGAAAATTCCGGATATACCTCGCCTATATCTTTTAAAGCATAATCATTTGTAACAATTTGCCTTAATGAAATTGCCGGTATTATCATGTTTTCAATCAAGCCTTGGCTGGATTTTTCCATCATTCCATCAAAGTGATATTTCATAGGTCTATCTGGTGAATATGAGACAACTTTTTGTGGTTCTTTTATCATATCAAATATTCCATCTTCAGAAATTCCGTTAAAAATATATCCTTTTTTAGCCAACACCCATTCAGGGCTAGCGTTCCAATTTAAATGCCATGTCCAAGGATGCCAATCTTGACCCCACGGACGGTTCACTTTTCTTGAAGTTACAGAAATAAAATCAGGGTCTAATGGTTTAACATTATCTTCCATGCCATCAGTGTAGCCTATACCATAATTTAGTATTGCTTGATAACGTTCAACAAAATCAGAATTTTGAGAATTTTTAGCAATAGAGTTCGGCGCACTTACCCAGAAATCGCCTTCCATATGTGTGATCCCTGTTGCCGCTGTTAGTTCATATGCGGTAGCATAGCTAATCTCAGGGTCATAATACGAACCAGCATTTCCGCCACCTCCAGCTTCCATAACTATTCCCGGTGAAATATCATCATCTGCATTACGCTTTATATATGGGAAATGATAATATGCACCATCCAAATATTCGGTATCGCCAAAATATTCCTCAGTCGTCATATCCACGCTGTCAATTCCGTTTAAGAACATCAAATCGCCGCCGTTTGCCATATCTTCAGGGTTAGGCATAATTTGACATACGCCGCCTTCTGATTTTGCCTTATCTGCAAACTGTTGTGCAACCCTAAGCCATTCATAACTAACAAGCATGTCAGATGTTAAATGTTGTGGCGTCCAATCACGCTTTTCATCTTTTAGATATTCCTCGTATTTAAGTGGCGTATATTCGTCCCACGTCTCAAATCCTAAATCTTGTGGAGTTAGCATTTTTCCTGTATAATATTCTGCATAATCTTTAAAGTGAATTCGTTCCGCTTTTCCACCATTTGCGGTAAACATTAAGCCTTCATCTTCACCTTTTAAATCTTTGCGGAAGGCCGCTATAGTTTCTTTATTAAAGCCTGCTGTTCCACGGCCTGTTCCCCAATCCCAAACAAAATCACAGTATCCATAGCCTGTATAACCGCTTCGAACAGATGCCTCGATTAAGTTATCAAACGCCTTTTTTACTGAACTATGCGATTGTGCCGCCGCATGTCCTGTGCCTGTTAAAGCGAATCCTGCACCCGGTGCATCCGCTTTTCCGTTCCAATCATATTCCCATGCATCGGTTTCGCTATAATATTTGTAAAAATCACCGCTACCGAAAGTCTGAACAATCGCCGGTATATTCTTTTTTGCATAAAAGCTACCGTTTAATGTTCTTTCAGGACCGGTACCTAGAGTAAACATGCCTAAATTCCCAGGGAAAAATTTCTGCAATAAAGCTATGGATTCAGGGACAACAGTTTTATTGTCTGCCCATCCGCCGTCAACTCCAACCCAAAACAATCCTTCTCTATATGGTGCGCCACTGGCAACTTTCGTATCCGGTGGATTTGGGAGGTATCCTTCTAATCCCCTATTAACATACGATTTTCCTGCCTGTGTTGTTTTTTCTGCCGAATATTTAACCATGTATTTGTCGCCATATCCATCGATGCCAACGCCAAATCTCATGTTAATACGGTCACCTTTTTTCAAGGATACAATCTCTTCCATTTTTACCGTTTCATCAATGCTGCTATCTAAAATTCTCCGTGATGAAACTATTGTTGTGTCCCATTCACTATCAGCATTTGAAAACCGCAAGCTTACATCTCCGCCGTCTCCGCCTCGAACATCGTTGCCGACGTTTTTGATTTCAGATGAAAACTTATAATTGCCATCTTCCGGAGCCGAAAAGCTTACAACCGGCTGCCCTTTTCCACTAAGAGATGAACCATCTCGCTCACCCATTACAGCAATTTGCCCACGGTCAGCATCAGCAGACGACCAGCTTATTGATGCACGTACATTTGCCTGATGGTTTGCTGATATAGCCGTTCCGTTCGCCAATTCAGTAACATCTAATGCTTGGTATCCCGAAAAACGGTCATTCCCAGCCGTCGTAATATAAAAGCTCCATGGTCCCGAATCTTGGGATGTTGCCTCACAAGGCTTATAAACGTTTTTGTTTTCAGCAAAAACTGTCCCCGCAAACACTCCTGTTAAAAGAAACACGGCGGCACTAAAACCGCATAAAAATCTTCTCATAAGAATACCTCATTCATTCTGTTATTATATAATATTAGCAAAATTTATCGTGCCGGCAAAACATTCATTTTTGCCATAGGCTTTATATTATCCATATTGTCCCAAATTAAAGTTTTTACATTTCCGCCACCTATGCCTGCCGGAATTTTAACAGAGGCGTTTAACGTACCAAATTCACCAGCGTTAACGCTCGTAACTGTCGATACTCCCTGTGCCACAAGTGTATCCATATTATCATAAATTAATATAAGTGCGGTAACAGAAACGGCACCCGTGGTGTCATTTAAATATTGACATGATACATTAAGGTTTTTGTCAGCTCCTGATGCCATATCTACATCGTTAAAATTATTAACCGGCGCTCCAGCTATATCATAATTATAACTTACTTTGTCAAGCTTTTTAAATGTGAAATTCATTCCATTTATAACATTAAATCCATCAACATGAACACCGTTAGAAAAAATAATTCTTTCGTTTTTCTTTAATTGCATAAATTTATTTACAACGGTTGGTGCTGGATTTGGATTTTCGCTTGTCGCTTGTGTAATCCCAAATCTGTCAACAACGTTAGTCGCTTCAAACTTTCCAACCGGTAGGCATTTTAAATCGCCAAATGTTCCTGCGCCACCGATCGGTTCACCCAAAGTTCCAACTGTTAAGTTCATTTCATAAAATCCATCTTCCGGAGCCGTAAACATTATGCCTGTTCTTCCATTTTTATCATTGCCGTTTTTAATCTCGCCTCCTGAATAATTCTTTTCAGGTTTCATTGCAATGTTACCCGCTTTTTTTATCTCGATAAATGATGTTTCAAATTTATCAGTCCCAGCCTCTGTTATACGTGATACCCAAAGCCTATCAGCTTCTTTATGCAAGTTCTTTACATGAATTGAATCAAGGTTATAGATATCTCCGTCTGAAAATACATATGTAAACGGACTCATTCCGCCATTAGCACCTTTAAGCATAGTAGAACCTATTCTCGAAGCATCATAAAATTCACTTGGGTCATCAGCATTAATTATGCGATATGAAATAGCGGTGTGAATACACCAACCATCTGTAGTTGCGTTATTCATTAAATATAAACTCTCGTTTGCATCTAGTGATAAACTATATTTCATAGCTGCGGATTTCCCTGTACCTGAACTTGGTGCATTAAACTTATCTATATATGTAATATCTGTTTGACCTTCTTTTTGGTATGCTAGTTTATGCTTACTTTCACCGCCATTATTACTACCTTCACCTGAATTTTTAACTCCTATATCCACGTACCATTTTCCTGCATGTGGTGCTTTCCATCCTACAACCGAATATGAATAAGGCTTATCTGCATTTTCCCAAAGATTTGGCTTATATTCAAAAGTTCCGTTATTACTACCTCTTGTCGGGAAAAATATCATTTGTTTTCCTTCGTAAATTGCTTCGATATTTCCATTTGGCTTCACATCATACTTGTATGGTGAAGACGAGTTCGGTGTATCAAATTTGCCCCAACCTGAAACTGTTGTTTCATTAGGTTTACCTTCTCCTGGAGATAGATAAAAACCCCACGGAGATTCTTCAAGTGTATTCATATCAGTATATGCTTTTGCATCATAAACTTTTTGGGTATTTTCAGGAACAAAAACCTTCCCAACGTCCATAAAGTTATAAGAAACATCTGAATTATCTGCATCTGAAATGGTGAATGTTACGTTAAATAAATTTCCATATCCATCTACTTCAACTTCGAATAACGAATATAATGTTTCGCCCGCTGTCAAAGCACAATCCTCGTTTATATCCAAAGTTGATTTTGCCGGTTCTGCTTTGTTTGTGCCTGGAATATTCTTTTTTACAATATTCACGTCGCCAATTGCTGTTGCACCTGCCGCAGTTTTGGTTAAGGTATACCACGCACCTGCACCGCCATTTACATCTGATGCATTAACAATATGAGCTTTTACATTCCATGTTCCTGCATATGGTGCAGTAAAAGCTAAAGCCATTTGACCCTTGCCACCTTCAACTTTATCAGTCTCTAGTGCCATAGTAAAATCGTTGTCACGCATAGAAATTACCGGTCTTGTTGACTCATTTGTTCTAGGTGTAAAAAGGAGCTTTCCATCCGCTTTATGCTTTGGCATAAGTTTTGTAAAGTCCGCAATGGGTTTTGTTCCCTTTGCAAATGCATAAACATTCCATGGGTCTAAAGACTGTTCTGCCGCATTCACCGGTACAATCATCATACTAACCAAGAAAACACACGCTACCATTAATGAAACAATCTTTGAATACTTTTTCATTTAAAATTCCTCCTATATAAAATATTATTTATAAAATTTCAAATTATTCTACACCGTTATCAAGTATCACCATCGATCTTGGCATTCCATCATCAGTATACATCAAAACTTTTGATGATTTTCCGTTACCAATATAATCATAAGCTTCGCCAATACTTGCCACACGGAATGGTTTTTGTCCATCTATTGGGTCATAAATATACGTCTTTGGCTTTTTGTGACTTTCAATGCTAATAGTGCCGTTTTCGATAAGCTCCACCACCTTTGGGTCTTGTAAATTGAAAATTGGATTCACAAGGCGAACGTATTTATCGTCTTTATAATACAAATTAGATACATGAACTCTAAATCTTGCATTAAAATCAGAAATCAAATTATAATATTCCGAAAGGTCGTCAACGTTTGTACTAGGTGCTACCGCCGGAACATTTGAACCATTTGGATTCTTTACCATATATAGTTCGGCGGTGGCGGAACTATATAGCATTGAAATCTTAATAACCTCACTTTGGTTGTTAAGGGTTAATCTCAAAATATCTCCGGCTATCGGCTCTTTTGGATTAATAGCACTTCCGCTGTCGAAAGGCTGTGGCTTTTTAAACACGTCTTCCTCTAAGACTTTATAGCTACATTCTGTACCATCCTCAATCCCATATAAAACATAACATTTTTCGCCATCTTCAGTAATTGATGTTGCCACTTCCTGTAACAAAAATAAATTATTTTCTGGGAGATACGCACTTGCAGCATTTGAAACATTAGTTATAACTTTTGATATAGCTGAATGCTTTTCTCTCGCATAACCGCTTAGAGTATAATTCTCATAATTAATGAGATATTCAAGTGCTTTTTTACAGTCATACTCTTTCCCTGTCGCTCCTTCATTTTTTGCTGGAACTAAGAACACTTTTGAAGTATCATCATAATTTATTTTACCTGATATTGTTTGTGCCCCACCTCGGCATTTTTCGTTATCTGTTTTTCCGACTAGATAAAGAGTTCCGTCCTCATCAGGAGCTAAAGCCGTCCGTGGAGTGTCAATATATGTAACCGCTCCATCAGCGTTTTTTTCATAATATACAACAACAGGTGTCATAATAGCGTTTCCATCTTTATCCACGCCTCGAAGTATAGGTTTAAGCTTATCTTCCGCCTGCTCGTTTGTTAATCTTTTTGCCATATCAATCTGGATTTTCTCTGCACTGTTTAAATATGAAAGCTTTCCGTCTTGATTTAATATTTTAAAGCTTAGTTCTTTTTTAAGTCCATTGCTTAATGTCGACTGAATAAGATAACCGTATTCGCCGCTTTCGCTCTTTATTGCGGTTTTATCAAATCCGGCAACTTCACCGTTTTCAGATAAAAATATTTTTAAAGAATCGCCAACTTTAAACTCCATCGAACGTGTTTCCATGTATTTAACCAAAGCGTTTGTAAGTCGATAAGTTACTGAATTTATAACTATATATTGGCGTCCTTCCGTTTTCTTCTGTGCAGTAATAGTTCCGGACACAACTTCACGATTTATAACAATCTCGCTAATCTCTTTTCCTTCACTTTGAATAACTTCAGCAACGTCCCATTTTTCAATATCACTAAACTTCATTTCTTGTCCATTTGAAGTGTGAATATTTACATGAAGCTCACTATTGTTTAGTTCAAGTTTGACCTTGTTATTTGTGTCTAACATATCATAAAATGTAGTGTTAACTGTATCAACCGAGCTAACAAACATAATCGTCTTTGCCATTATTTTTACAACATCTGCTGTTCCGTTATTATCATTATCTATAAGAGTAACGGTTCCGACATCAGGTGTTAAAATTGCGTCAT
>JAVXFE010000060.1:0-9440 GCA_036658075.1 Oscillospiraceae bacterium | reverse complement strand
AGCTCATCTTCTTCGTTAACTTTTAATTTTGCTAGACTAATTTCGTTTATTTGAAAATTATATAGTTCTAATAACTTTTTCTTTTCGGTTTCATCGGTATTTAAATCAATTAATTGTTTTTCTATAGTTTTTACTTCATTATATTTATCTTGATATTCCTGTATTTGACTTCTTGTTTTTCCGTATTCATCAATAAGGTTTATATGTGTTTTAGGTGATAATATAGATTGATTATCATTTTGTCCGTGTATTGTTATTAAAAAAGAACCAACTTCCCTAACTATAGCAAGAGGCGTTATGCGTCCATTTATGCGACAAGAACTTTTTCCTTCTGACGAAAGTTTTCTACTTATTATAATCGTTTCATCTTCTACATCTATATCTAAATCTTCAAGCATAGGTAAAATATCACTGTTTATTTCAAATACAGCATCAACTATAGCTGCATTTTCACCCGTTCTAACTAAATCTTTACTTATTCTTCCGCCAAGCGCCATATTTATAGAGTCAATGAGTATAGATTTTCCGGCACCGGTTTCACCTGTAAGAACGTTAAAGCCATTATTAAATGTAATATTAATTTCATCAATTACAGCAATATTTTTAATATGTAATTCTTTTAGCATAATAAACACCTCCTAAAAAGCAATTATAAGTTGTTTTTAATCTGAAAGCTTTTCTCTTAAAATATCAAAAAAATTTCTTTGCTCTAATCGCATTAATGATGTTGTATATTTAGATTTTGTTATTTTTACAGATTCATCACTATTTAATGTATGCACTTTTTTTCCATCTACAGAAACTATAGCCTCTGTTCTATATGGTGGATTCACATTAATCTCTACAAAATCATTACCAGGAATCACTATGCTGCGAGCTTGGAGTATATGGGGACAAATGGGCGTTATAATCATTGCATCTAAATCAGGATGCATAATTGCACCACCTGCTGACAAGGAATATGCGGTTGAACCAACAGCCGAAGCTACAATTATTCCATCGGCAGAATACGCTCCGCATCCTGTTCCATTTACAGCGGCAGAAACATTTATTATTTTTGAATATTCACCACCAGATACAACAACGTCGTTTAAAGCAATAAAACTTGCAATATCTTCACCATTTTTAGTTATTGATACATGTAGCATCATACATTTTGTTATGGAATATTTACCTGCGAAAATATCTTCAAATATTGAAACATCACCCTTTTCAGCCTGTGATAAAAATCCTAAATGTCCAAGGTTTATACCAATAATAGGAATATCAAACATTGCAGCATCGACAGCAATATCTAATATAGTTCCGTCACCACCTAAAACGACGATAAAATCAGCATTTTTAAGCATTTCTGCTTTTGGTAAATATACAACATTTTCAATTTTAGTATTTTTTAATTCTTCATTTAAAAAAACTTTATGATTAGTTTTTAATAATTTAATCACTTGACGTGTTTCGTGTAAATTTACATCTCTCAGAGTATTTGGAACAATCGCTATTTTGTTCATATTACACTCCATTCTTATTAATCTAAAGTATGAGAAGCTTCAACTAACATGTCTATATCAATTTCAGCATTTTCACCGTTTTTACTTACAAACATTAAATATTCTATATTACCTTCCGGTCCTTTTATAGGTGAAAAATCCAGTCCTTTTACAAAAAAACCAATTTCTTTTGTAAATTTAAAGACTTCATTTATCACTTCTTTGTGGACATTAATATCACGAACAACGCCTTTTTTTCCAACTTTTCCTTTACCAACTTCAAATTGTGGTTTTATAAGAGCTACTACTTCTCCATTATCTTTAAGTAAGTTTAAAGGCAACAGGCAAAACAAGTTTTAACGAAATAAAAGAAACATCAACCGAAAAAAAGTCAATCTTTTCAGTCACTTCTTTTTCGGTTACATACCGTATATTTGTTCGTTCTAAATTAATTACACGTTCATCTTGACGCAATTTCCATGCAAGCTGTCCATAACCCACATCAATTGAATATACCTTGCAGGCACCATTTTGCAACATGCAATCTGTAAAACCACCGGTAGAAGCACCGATATCCATACAAATTGAATTTTTAAGAATTATCGGGAATTTATCCATTGCTTTTTCAAGTTTTAGGCCTCCTCGACTGACATATTTTAAGGTTTTTCCACGCACCTCAATCTTTTCGTCTCCTTTTATGGCTTCTCCTGCTTTTGATGCTTTTTGATTATTTACATATACATCGCCTGCCATAATTAATGATTGTGCCATAGAACGACTTTTTACTAATCCGTTTTCAACCATATATATATCTAACCTTTGTTTTGCCATAATTATATCAATCAGCCTTTCAAATTTTTGTTATACATTAAAATTGCATTTTCTATTACTCTGGCAATTCTTTCTCCGTTTAAGCCATAGATTTTTATTAATTCTGAAACTTTACCTTGAATTATAGGCTCGTCCGGATACGCAAACTTAATAACTTCTCGTCCCAGTTTAGATTCTAACTGTTCACCAAAACCGCCAATAAGAACATTATTTTCAACAGTAACAACTAATTTTGAAACATCAGAATATTTTTTTATAAGTTCAATATCTATAGGTTTTACAAATTTTGCATCAATAACAGTAACTGAAATATTAATATTTTCAAGGATTTCAGCCGCTTCTAAAGCTTGTGAAAGCATTACACCGACCGCTACGATAACAACGTCAGTACCTACTTTAACGACTTGTCCGGAATAAGAATTTATTGGAATTACGTCCCACGACGCCGAAATTGTCTTTCCACGTGGATAGCGAATCGCAACTGGTCCACTGCAATCATTTATAGCGTATTTAAGCATAGCTATAAAATCGACATCATTAGATGGTGAAAGTATAATGATACCCGGAATGTGTGATAAATATGAAATATCATATACTCCTTGATGAGTTTCACCGTCTTCACCTACAGCTCCACTACGGTCTATACAAAAAACCACATGAAGTTGTTGTAGTGCCACATCATGCAAAATTTGGTCATAACCACGTTGAAGAAACGTGGAATAAACCGCAAAAACGGGTGTGAAATCAGATTTTGCAAATGCAGCAGCAAATGTTACTGCATGTTGCTCTGCTATGCCAACATCAAAAAATCTAGTAGGGTATTTTGATGCAAAGTTTAATAATCCTGTGCCAAGAGGCATTGCTGCTGTTATAGCAACAATTTTATCATTATGTTCTGCTAATTCGCAAATGGTTTTTCCAAACAAATCAGACCAACTAATCTGCGAATTACTATTATCCATTTCTCCCGTAATAGGGTCAAATGCTGAAATACCATGAAACAAACCTGGATTTTTTTCAGCAGGTTCATATCCTTTTCCTTTTTTTGTATTAACATGAATTATAACAGGTTCTTTGGATTTTTTGGCTTGAGTTAAAATTGTTTTTAGTTCAATTATATTATGTCCATCAACGGGTCCTAAATACGTAAAACCCAAATCTTCAAAAATGACATTTTGTATTATAATACGTTTAATATTTTTTTTAATTTTTCGAATAGTATTTTTTAAAGGTTTTCCTAGAAGAGGAATATTATCTAAAACCGATTTAACATCATCTTTAAGCTTGAAATAGCTGTTCGTGTTTCGCATCTTTTTCAGCTTTTTTGAAAGCCCGCCAACATTTTTCGATATAGACATTCCATTATCATTTAAAATTACAATTAAAGGGGTTTTACTGCTTCCGGCTTGATTTAAAGCTTCAAAAGCCATTCCGCCGGTAAGAGCGCCATCTCCTATAACGGCAACACTTTTAGCCGTTGAACCGCTGAGTTCTGCCGCTTTTGCAAAACCTAAAGCTGCAGAAATTGAAGTAGAACTATGCCCGGTATTAAAAGCATCTGTGAAACTTTCAGAAGTCTTAGGAAATCCGCTCATTCCATTTAACTGTCTTAACTTATCAAAATTTTTAGCTCTACCTGTTAAAATTTTATGAGTATAAGATTGATGTCCTACATCCCAAACTATTTTATCAACTTCAGGATTAAAAACTGAATGTATGGCAATTGTAAGTTCTACAACTCCTAAATTGGGAGCCAAGTGACCGCCTGTTTTTGAAATAGTGTCTATGAGAAACTTGCGGATTTCATCAGCAAGTTTCTCAAGTTCAACTATATTAAGATTTTCAAGGTCTTTTGATGATGTTATATTTTCTAAATACACAATATACCCTCACATTCAATAAAAAGCACTAAACTATACTTCTTTTATCAGGTTTAACTTCTGTAGTAGTGTCCAAAAGCATGTACTTTTTAATTTTTGGATATGTACTAAAACTAATAATAAACCCAGAAAAACTTAACAATATAGTTGCTTCTAAAAGTAAAAGTGCAAGTAACAACATAATTGAATAAGCTCCACCTAATACTATACAAAGATATGCTAATCCTAGATTTACAAATAAGATTAAAAATAATGTAAGTACATTAGATGGTAATTTTCCAAGTGCAAAAATAAGTGCATTTTTATATAAGTTTTTAATTGAAAGTTTGAACGTTACCATCATTTGATAAATATAAAAATGCATAAATGCAAAAATTATAGCCACGATTATCAAAGGATATTTAAGCATCGCCATCCAACCACCGATTTGACCATAAAAAGAAATAGAAATGAATAGTAATGAATAAACAACGACATCAATTAAAAAAACAATGCTAGCTTGTTTAAAATTGCTCTTTGCTGCATCTTTAAAATCGCTCCAAATCCATGCATGTTCTTCACGAGCAAAATTTCTTAAAACATATGCTAAACCCGCTGTAGCTGGTCCCATTCCTAATATTAAAACGAATAACACTGCAACTATCAAACGTATAAACAAATCAATTAAAACTACGGTTTGTGCCTGATATGCCTCAAATGTTAATGCTTCTGCTCCGCCTGATGCTACCATCTCATTTGCCATACTGTTGATAGAATCCATCAAACCAGGTAAAGATAAAACATGTCCAGAAACGAATCCAGCTAATAATCCTACGATAATAAATGTAGGTATAAGTGCTATGGCATATATTAAATTTAATTTAACAAAATGCCAAAATTTCCTAAAAAATATATCGAAGAATCGAAAAAAACTTCGTTTTTGCGGTTCATTTGGATCGACGCCCTTACCAGGCTTATTCCAGTTTCTTGAAAATAGTCCCATAATAATTCTCCTTAATAGTCATAAAAAACATATATTCTTTGCTTAAACTTATTTTAAAACAACCTGGGGTTTTATCTTTTCAAAGGTTTTTTCACCAATTCCTTTTACATCTTTAAGTTGTTCAATAGATGTAAAACCCCCAAGTTCGTTTCGTTTGTCAATAATTCGTTGTGCAAACTTTTCACCTATTCCATCAATTTTACAAAGTTCTTCATTTGTGGCGGTGTTAATATTTATAATTGGTTTATTAATACCTTCGTCAATTTTTTCAAGCTCTTTTTTATCCGGACCTGTAGTAATTTCTGGTATTTTGGTATTAGCAGAACCTTCCACAACGACGTTTTGAACGTCATCATTTTTTATGGGTTCTTTTACCGGTAAATATATATTTACAAAATGTAATCCAATTAAATATATACCTAAAAAAGCTAAAAAACAGCAAGTAAGTAACAACCTTTTAATTCCTTCAAACATTTAATATTATAGTGGAGACGGTCTGCTGATTAAATGCAGAACATTTCCGTCTATATCCTCAAAAAACATTGTACCCACGCCTGAAGCTGAAACATTTGCGTCTGCTAAAATTTTAGTGCCACAATCAAGAACTTTTTGCACCATAGCTTCAAAATCATCAACAGATATAGCAATATGACGTACGCCTGTAGCTGTCATTTCATGAGTTCCACCATCAATATCACTTTTAATAAATTCAATCATGCCACCGTTATCAGCCTTCAAAAAATAAGTTCCTTTGCCATTTTCGTAAACAACTTTCCAACCAAACATTTTTATATACCAATCTTTAAGTGCAACTGTATCCTTTGAAAAAATCCCTATATGTTCAAGTCCAATAGACATAATGCTACCTCCTAAATTTTTAATTATTTATTATATCTTGCTTTTAATTCGGTAAAAATATCATTCCAAGTAAGTCCTTGTTCGACGAGTACGACAGATAAATGATATAGTAAATCCGCAGTTTCATATTGCACTTCTGATTTAACATAATTTTTCGATGCAATAATTACTTCTGCGGCTTCTTCGCCTACTTTTTTTAGCATTTTATCAATGCCTTCTTTAAATAAATAATTTGTATAAGAACCTTCTTTTGGATTCTTAACTCTATCAACAATTACGTCGTATACATCATACAAAATATTAGCTGTTAGTTCAACGCCTGTAGGAATTTCAACTAGTTTTCCATCAACAATTTTGCGATAAAAACATGAATAATTGTTTGTATGACAAGCCGCACCGATTTGTTTTATTTTTAAAACAATACTATCAGCATCGCAATCTACAAACATTTCAACAACTTTTTGTAAATGTCCGCTTGTAGCACCTTTTTCCCAAAGTTCTTGTCGACTTCTGCTGAAATATGTAGCGTTTCCTGTTTCTATAGTTTTTTTAAGGCTTTCTTCATTCATATATGCTAACATTAGGATTTCTCCGGTTTTTGCATCCTGTGCAATTGCAGGAATAAGTCCTTTTTCATCAAATTTTAAATTTTTAATAAATTCCATGTTATTTTCTTCCTTTCGTTATTGCTTGTTTTAAATCTATATTTTTTGTGTAAAGTGCTTTGCCAATTATTGCACCTTCTACATTAGTTTCTTTTAGTTTTATGATATCATCAATAGAAGTGACGCCACCTGAAGCGATTATGTTTACATTAACATGCTTTGCCATATCTGACATAGCAGTAATATTCGGACCTTTTAGCATTCCATCTGTTGCAATATCAGTGTAAATTATATATTTAACGCCGATATGTTCCATTTGCTTTGCTAAATCAAGTGCATCTATATCACTAACTTCTTCCCAACCATTTATGGCAACCTTACCATCTTTAGCATCAATGCCTATAGCAATTTTATCCCCATATTTATCAACTGCAATTTTAACAAAATCAGGAGATTTAAGAGCTGACGTTCCTATTATAACCCTTGAAACACCCGCATTTAAATATTTATCGACGCAGTCCATATTTCGGATTCCGCCTCCAACTTCGATTGGAACGTTAAGAGACGTTGCTATATGTGAAATAAGTTCAAAATTAGGCATATCTCCATTTTTTGCACCATCTAAGTCAACGATATGTAGAAATTCGCCTCCGAGGTCTTGCCATTCTTTTGCTACAAGCAATGGTTCTTGTGAAAAGGTGGTTTTCTGGGAATAATCTCCTTGTACTAAGCGTACACATTGACCGTTTATTATGTCAATAGCTGGATATATTTTCATTAAATTTCCCCCTTGACTTTATCAATAATATTAACAATTTTCTTTCGCTGAAGTTTCATACTAACTCGGTTTACTACTAATCTAGCGCTAAGGTCGCATATGTCTTCAAGAACCTCAAGGCCGTTTTCATGAAGTGTTTTTCCGCTTTCTACTATATCAACAATAACTTCAGACAAGCCCACCAATGGACCTAATTCAACTGAGCCATTTAATTTTATAATATCAACAGTTTGCCCTTTAATCTTATGAAAATAATTTTTTGCAATAGATGTATATTTACTAGCAACCCTCATAATATTTCTATCATTTAGCATATCACGCATTTCAGCAGGACCAGCAACAGCCATTTTACATTTTCCGAATCCCAAATCAAGAACTTCATAAAGATTTTTGTCGCTTTCTAATAACGTATCTTTACCAACTATTCCAATGTCAGCTGCACCATATTCAACATATGTAGGTACATCGGAGGCTTTTACAAGTATAAACTTTATTTTGTTTTTTTCGTCCGTAAAGATTAGTTTTCGACTTTTTTCTTTAATTTCGGAAACATTAAATCCTATTTTTTCAAAAATGTCCACTGATAATTCAGCTAAGCGACCTTTTGCCAAAGCTATCGTTACATATTCTGAACTGTTTATATTTTTGCCTTTGTCACAATTTTCATCGGTTAAAGCAGCCATAACTCTCTCTATCCCGATTGCAACACCGGTAGCGGGCATGTTTCGACCAAACTTTTCGGTCAAGTTATCATATCTGCCGCCTGTACATATAGGAAAACCAACGCCGTATGTAAATCCTTTGATTATTATACCGGTATAATAATCAAGATTTGGAACCATTCCTAAATCAATAGAAATATATTTATCAAGCCCACGTGATTTAAGAATATTATATACGCTTAAAAGATTTTCTAAAGCTTTAGAAGAACGATCGTTTAAGTCGTTATTTTTTAGAACGTCTTCGACAATATCTATATCGCCAAACATAGTTGGTAAATTCAAAAAGATATCACGAAGATGCGAGTTAAGGTTATATTCATCTAAAACATTTTCAATGCCGATAAAATCTTTTCCGTCAATAAGTTCTCTAAAAGTGTCAACTTGTGCTATATCCAAACCTGCATCTTCAACAAGTCCTTTAAAAAATTCAACCTGTCCTATGTCGATTTGGAATTGTTTAATACCAGCCTTTAATAAAGTGTTTATAGCAATTTCTATGATTTCTGCATCAGCCTCAGGACGAGCATCGCCCATAAATTCAACACCTAATTGTGTGAATTCACGCTGGCGTGCTTGGCTAAAGTTTTCTTCATTTCGAAATGCACTTCCGCTGTACGAAAGTTTCAATGGTAATTCATTGCCAATTGGTTTTGTTGCTGCCATTCGTGCAATTGACGTTGTAAAATCCGGGCGAAGTGCAAGCATTCTGCCGTTTGTATCAAAAAATTTAAACATATTTTCAGCTTTTGTTGGTGTTGATATATCATAAACATCATAATATTCAAACGTAGGTGTTTGCACCATTTTATAGCCATATGTTTTAAATATTTCACGTGTTGATTGTTCAATTTTAAATTTTAATTCACATTCATCGCAAAGGATATCAGCTAAACCTTCTGGAGTATGTGTTATTTTTCCTAAAGCCAAATTTATCACATCCGTAATTATAGTATTATATCTGATGTATTATATCACTTTTAATCGTCCTCGTCAATACTTTAAAAACACGTTTTCCGCTAATTGAACATGTAAAAACATTACTGACTATAATCACGCTAATTAATGCGGGTATTCCAAGGTATGGAATTAAAGTATAAATCAGTCCAAGACGTAAAACGGAGTCACAGAGATTATATTGCAATAACTTAAATTGTTCGCCCATTCCATTTAAAATTCCATGTGACAAGGAGTCAAAAAACATTAACGGACACAAAAACGATAAAATTATTACTGTTTTATGAAAGTAATCAGTTTTGTAAAAAAAAATCGTTAATTCTTTGGAGAATATCGCAAACGT
>JAVXFE010000059.1:0-9537 GCA_036658075.1 Oscillospiraceae bacterium | reverse complement strand
GTCAACGGATACTGAAAAAGAAGGGGTTTTTACAGGAAAGTATATGATTAATCCTTTCACAAACCAGGAGATTCCACTATATCTTGCAAATTATGTCTATCTGGATTACGGAACTGGAATTGTAATGGGAGTTCCGGCACACGACCAACGAGATTTTGATTTTGCTACAAAATATGAAATCCCGATTAAGATTGTTATACAACCTAAAGGACAAAATCTAAAATCCGAAGAAATGACTGAAGCTTTTGCCGCAGAAGGAATAATGGAAAATTCCGGAGAGTTTAACGGAATGTCTAATAAAGATGCATTACCTGCTATAATTGACTATACTGAAAAAAATGGAATCGGGGTTCGAAAAGTTAATTTCAGACTTCGTGATTGGCTCATATCACGCCAAAGATATTGGGGTTCACCTATCCCTGTTGTATATTGTGAAACATGCGGAACTGTTGAAATCCCTGAAGAGCAACTACCTGTTATGTTGCCTGAAAACGTAAAGTTTACGGGTCAAGGTAAGTCGCCACTTAGTGAATCCTCTGATTTCATAAATACAACATGCCCTAAGTGCGGTGGGAAGGCTATTCGTGAGAGCGATACTATGGATACATTTGTCTGTTCGTCATGGTATTTCTTGAGATATTGTGATCCACACAATTCTGATATGCCGTTTTCAAAAGAAAAAGCGGATTATTGGATGAATGTTGACCAATACATTGGTGGCGTTGAACATGCGATTTTGCATTTGTTATATGCTAGATTTTTCACTAAATTTTTACATGATTCTGGATATATTGAGTGTAATGAACCGTTTGAAAACTTGTTAACTCAAGGTATGGTTCTTAAAGATGGCACAAAAATGTCTAAGTCTGTAGGAAATGTTGTTAGTCCAGATGAAATTATTGCAAAATATGGTGCAGATACTGCACGATTATTCATTTTGTTTGCGGCACCACCCGAACGTGATTTGGATTGGAATGACACTGGTGTAGAGGGTGCGTATCGTTTTTTAAACAGAGTGTGGCGAGCTGTTGACGATTTAAAGGATTTTGTATGCTTTGATAAAGTTGACCAAAGTTCATTAAATAATGATGAGAAAAAACTTAGACTTGCTATACATTCGAGCATAAAAAAAGTTACCGAGGATTGCGATAGGTTTAACTTTAATACGGCAATCAGTTCTATTATGGAGATGGTAAACGCTTTATATTATTATAAAGAAAAAACAGCAAAAGAAAATTATAACAAATCTTTGATTGGCGAGGCAATAGAAACGCTTATTGTACTTTTGTCTCCATTTGTTCCACATATTTCAAGCGAACTTTGGGAAATGATAGGAAAAGATACAGATTTAATGCTACATCCATGGATAAAATTTGATGAAACTGCTTTAGTAGTGAATGAAATTGAGGTAGTTTTGCAAATAAACGGTAAAATTAGAGATAAGGTTATGATTTCACCTGAATTATCGCCCGACGAAATGAAGGAGCTTGCACTTTCGAATCCAAAAGTGCAAGAACTTATTGAGGGTATGCAAATCGTAAAATGTATTGCTGTTCCGAAAAAATTAATAAATATAGTTGTAAAACCTGCATAACTTCTATTTATAAAGGCTGTCGATTTTATGATGGCCTTTATTTCTCTATATGAAGTGTATGAAAATTGGAATTTTATGTTTATAAAACATTTTAATATATTAAAATTTGCTTGTAATAATGGGTGAGTTTTGATATAATATGACAGGTGAGGTTTTTATGAAAATTATAGGTATCACTGGTGGAATAGGAGCTGGAAAAAGTGCTGTTGCCGCTGAATTTAAAAAGTTAGGTGCCTCTGTTATCAATGCAGATGAGGTCTCACGAGCGGTTATGATGAAGAACGGAAGTGCTTTTTCAGAAGTTGTTCAAGTGTTTGGAGAAAACATTTTAATGGCAGATGGAGAAATAGACAGAAAAAAGCTTGCACAAATAGTGTTTAATGATAATGAAAAACTAGCAAAATTAAATAAAATAACGCATACGCATATCTATGATGAAATTTGGAAAGAGATTATTGGAATGGAAAACGGAAGCGTTGTTGTTTTGGAAGTGCCACTTTTGTTTAGCTCGGACTTTCCGTTTGAATGCACGATTTCTATTGCGGTCGTTGCGGATTTTGAAACTCGCATACGGCGTGTCATGAAACGCGACCAATGTACACGGGCTATGGTAATAGAAAGAATTAATAAACAACTAAGCGATGAAGAACTTTTTGAACTTTCTGATATGGTTATTTTTAATGATGGAAATCTGTTAGAACTTCAAAAAAAGGTGAAATGTATATTTGATGGGATTTAGATAAAGATGGTGCTAAACATAGATTTATAGCTTTTAAATGAGGAGATGAATTATGAGAAATGTTTCGAAGAAAAAACAGAAATCTTATGTTTTTAAATACAAAAAAGGAGCTTTTTTTGTTGCTTTCTTAATTATTCTTATTTTAATAGCGATTGGACTCAGTAAATGTGGCGGTGTAAAAGACAAAATTTTATATCAACAATATCCTATTAAATATGAAAATATAGTTGAAAAATATTCAAAAGAGTTTAAACTTGATAATTCTTCAGACCTTAACGTTGGTGACATCCTTACGGTAGAGCAGTTTGAAGCCGGAGAAACAGTTGATGTTACAGGCACAAGCAAAGGACACGGATTTTGTGGAACAATCAAGAGATGGGGAACGCACAGAGGCCCTATGACTCACGGAAGTCATTATCACAGAGGACCTGGTTCACTTGGTATGGCATCTGATCCATCAAGAGTGTTTAAAGGAAAGAGACTTCCTGGACATTATGGTGTTGATACCGTAACAATTCAAAATCTTGATTTGATTAAGATAGATACCGACCGCAATCTTTTATTGGTTAGAGGTTCAATACCCGGACCTAAAGGCGGATTGGTTATAGTTAAAAATGCAGTGAAGGCAAAAGCCTAAGCCATAGAGAGAGGAGGATATAAGTTATGCCTACAGTAGACATTTATAACGTTGAAGGTAACGTAGTCGGCAATATGGAATTAAACGAAAACGTTTTCGGTGTACAAGTCAGAGCTGATGTAATGCATGAGGTAGTTGTTAATTATCTAGCTAATCAGAGACAAGGCACACAAAGCACACTAACTCGTACAGAGGTTCGTGGCGGCGGTGTTAAACCGTGGAAACAAAAAGGAACAGGCCGTGCAAGACAAGGTAGTATCCGTGCTCCGCAATGGACAGGCGGCGGTATTGCATTAGGTCCAAAGCCTCGTGATTACAGATATCCAGTTAACAAGAAAGTTAGAAGACTTGCACTTAGATCAGCATTATCTTCAAAAGTTCTTGAAAATGAAGTTATCGTAATGGAAGGTTTGGAACTAAACGGTATAAAAACAAAACAAATCGCTGAAATGCTTAAAAACTTGAAGATTACAGAAAAAGCGTTAATCGTAATTCCTGATAATAATAAAGAAATCGTATGTTCAGCTAGAAACATTAGAGGTGTTGACACAACGTGCGTAGGCACTATTAATACGTACGAAGTGCTAAACCACACAAAGTGCATCATACTTAAAGATGCAGTAACTAAATTAGAGGAGGTGTACGCATAATGAATATGGTAGCTCATGATATTATAAGAAAACCTATAATCACTGAGAGAAGTATGGATCAGGTTGCGGACAGAAAGTACACCTTTGAGGTTACTAAAAACGCTAACAAGATCGAAATTAAGAAGGCTGTTGAAGACGTGTTCGGCGTAAAAGTTGAAAACGTTACAACAATGAACTATATCGGAAAGCCTAAGAGAATGGGCGTTCATAGCGGTAAAAGAGCGGACTGGAAGAAAGCTATAGTAAAGCTTACTCAAGATAGCAAGACTATCGAATTGTTCGAGGGTTAAACTTCAGCCTACAAAATTTGCAGATAAGGAGATTTAAACATGGGAATTAAGACATATAATCCTACCACACCTTCGCTGCGTCAGATGACTTGTTCTACTTTCGAGGAGCTTGATAAGGTTTCTCCAGAGAAAGCACTTTTACGTCCCCTTCACAGTAAAGCTGGACGTAATTCGTATGGTAGAATTACAGTTAGACATCGTGGCGGCGGTGCAAAAAGAAAATATAGAATTATTGATTTTAAGAGAAACAAGGATGGAATGGACGCAACTGTTCTATCAATTGAATACGATCCAAACAGAAGTGCCAATATCGCTCTTTTACAATATGAAGACGGTGTAAAGACATACATTGTTGCACCTCTAGGACTTAAACGTGGTGACGTTGTAGTATCAGGTGAAGGTTCAGATATCAAACCTGGTAACGCAATGGAAATCAAAGATATCCCGGTTGGTACAATGATTTATAACATTGAACTTAATCCTGGAAAAGGCGGTCAAATGGTTCGTAGTGCGGGTAACACAGCACAACTTATGGCTAAAGAAAACGGTTATGCACAAGTTAGATTGCCATCGGGCGAAGTTCGTATGGTTAGACTTAACTGTCGTGCGACAATTGGTCAAGTTGGAAATACTGACCATGAGAAAATCAACATTGGTAAAGCCGGAAGAAAGCGTCATATGGGCTTTAGACCTACAGTTCGTGGTGTTGTAATGAACCCGAATGACCATCCACACGGTGGTGGTGAAGGTAAGTCACCTATTGGTAAGCCAAGTCCTGTTACACCATGGGGCAAGCCAGCATTAGGTTATAAGACAAGAAATAAAAAGAAGAAGTCTAATAAATTCATTGTTAAGAGACGTAACGATAGATAGGAGGGAATATAATGGGAAGAAGTATAAAAAAGGGACCTTTCGTTGATGCTAAACTACTTGCAAAAATAGTTGCTATGAACGAAAAGAGCGAAAAGAATGTTTTAAAGACATGGTCAAGAGCTTCTACGATATTCCCCGAAATGGTAGGACACACCATTGCGGTATATGATGGAAGAAAGCACGTTCCGGTATACGTGAGTGAAGATATGGTTGGGCATAAGCTTGGCGAATTCGCTCCTACCAGAACTTTCAAGGGTCATGCAGGCGCTAAAACAACGAAGTAATAGCGCAATTTATATTGAATATTGTTTGAAAGGAGCTGCAAAGATATGGAATCCGTAGCAAAAGTTACGCATGTACGTATTGCGCCAAGAAAAATCCGTATAGTTATCAACTTAATTAGAAATAAGACAGTTGGAGAAGCTATCGGAATTCTTAAAAATACACCAAAGGTTGCAAGTCCTGTTGTTGAGAAGTTATTAAACTCCGCAATCGCAAACGCTGAAAACAATCATAACATGGATGTTGAAAAGCTTTACGTTTCAGAAGTTTATGCTGATCAAGGGCCAACGCTCAAGAGAGTGCAAGCCAGAGCACAGGGTCGAGCATTTAGAATAAATAAAAGAACCAGTCACATCACACTAAAACTTCAAGAGAAGGAATAGATAGGAGGTAGTAAATATGGGTCAGAAAGTTAATCCACACGGTTTCAGAGTTGGAATTATTAAGGATTGGGACTCACGTTGGTTCGCTGATAAAAAACATTTCGGCGACAGCCTCGTAGAGGATTACAACCTCAGAGTATTCCTTAAAAAGAAACTTTTCCAAGCCGGAATAGAGAATATTGAAATTGAAAAATTTGCAAACAAGATTCGTTTATCTATCCACGCAGGAAAGCCTGGTATCGTTATTGGTAAAGGCGGAAGCGAAATAGAGAAGCTTAAGAAAGAACTTGAAACAATGACAAACAAGACTATAATCTTGAACGTTATCGAAGTTAGAGTTCCAGACATGAGTGCACAACTTGTAGCAGAAAATATCGCATCACAGCTAGAAAGACGTATATCTTTCAGAAAAGCTATGAAGCAGAGCATGGGTCGTACGATGAAATGCGGCGCAAAGGGAATTAAGACTTGCGTATCCGGTCGTGTAGGCGGTGCAGAAATTGCTAGAACCGAACATTACCACGAAGGTACAATTCCGCTACAAACTCTTAGAGCAAACATAGATTATGGTTTTACAGAAGCTAATACAACTTATGGTAAAATCGGCGTTAAAGTTTGGATTTGTAAGGGTGAAATTCTTCCGGAGAACAGAAATTCTGCCGCACAACAAACGACAGAAGCTCCAAGACGTCGGGAAGGAGGCAGAAGATAATGTTATCACCAAAGAGAGTAAAATATAGAAGAGTAATGCGTGGCCGTATGAAAGGCACAGCGCATCGTGGAAATAAGGTAACATATGGTGAGTTTGGACTTCAAGCACAAGCATGTGCGTGGATTACAAGTAACCAAATAGAGGCTGCCCGTGTTGCAATGACACGTTATACTAAAAGAGGTGGTCAAGTCTGGATTAAGATATTCCCAGACAAGCCAGTAACGGCAAAACCTGCTGAAACTCGTATGGGTAGTGGTAAAGGTTCACCTGAATATTGGGTAGCAGTAGTTAAACCTGGAAGAATTATGTTCGAAATTGGTGGAGTAAGCGAAGAAGCGGCACGTGAAGCGTTGCGTCTTGCTATGCATAAGCTACCAATAAAGTGTAAGTTTGTCAGAAAGGCAGACCAAGAAATGGAAGGTGATAGTTAATGAAGATAAATGAGATTAGAGACCTTTCAACGCAGGAGCTTGAAGATAAGATTAGTGATTTGAAGAAAGAGCTTTTTAACCTTCGTTTTCAGAACGCTACCAACCAGCTTGACAATCCAATGCGAATTGTTAGCGTTAAAAAGGAAATATCAAGGACAAAGACTGTATTAAAAGAGAAAGCGCTTGGAATTAACACAAGCATGAATGCGTAGGAGGTGCATATAAATGAGTGAACAACGTAATTACCGCAAAACTCGTATCGGTGAGGTTGTAAGCGATAAGATGGATAAGACGATTGTTGTCGCAATTAAAGATAGAATTAAGCACCCGGTATATAGCAAGGTTATTAAAAGAACCGTAAAGCTTAAAGCACATGATGAGTTAAACGCATGTGGAATAGGCGATAAGGTTAAAGTAATGGAGACTAGACCTTTATCAAAGGGTAAGAGATGGCGTTTAGTTGAAATCATAGAAAAAGCTAAATAAGATAGGAGGATATCCGTTATGATACAACAACAGTCTATAGTAAAAGTTGCTGATAACAGTGGCGCAAAGGAACTTCTTTGTATCCGTGTTATGGGCGGTTCTTTTAGACGATATGGTAGCGTAGGCGATGTTTTCGTTGCATCTGTAAAAAAAGCAACGCCCGGCGGTGCTGTTAAAAAGGGCGAGGTTGTAAAAGCCGTTATCGTCCGCACAGTAAAGGGTATGAAGAGAGCAGACGGTTCACAAATTAGATTTGATGAAAATGCTGCTGTAATTATCAGAGATGATAAAACCCCAAGAGGAACTCGTATATTTGGTCCGGTAGCAAGAGAACTTCGTGATAAAGATTACATGAAGATTTTATCTTTGGCTCCGGAGGTACTATAAGGAGGAATACACATGGCTACAAAAATGCATGTCAGAACTGATGACCACGTAATGGTATTATCAGGTAAGGACAAAGGCAAAAAGGGTAAAGTATTATCAGTAGACCCAGATCGCCGCATGGTTATAGTTGAGGGTGTTTCAGTTGCTACCAAGCATAAAAAGCCACGTAAGATGGGCGAAAATGGCGGCATCATTAAACAAGAAACCCCTATATATGCCTGCAAAGTTATGAACGTTTGCGATAAGTGTAATGCAGCAACCCGTGTAGGACGCAAAGTTCTTGAAGACGGCACACGCGTACGTTTCTGTAAGAAATGCGGAGAAACATTTTAACCTACTAGATTTTTAGGAAGGAGGATAAAGTTCAGATGAGACTTGAAGAAAGATATAAAAAAGAGATCAAAGATGCAATGATGAGCAAGTTCGAATATAAAAGTGTCATGGAAATCCCTAAGCTTGAAAAAGTAGTTATTAACATGGGTGTAGGTGAAGCTAGAGAAAATTCTAAAGCGGTAGATAGCGCAGCGGCAGACCTTGCAATCATTTCCGGACAAAAGCCAATCATCACAAAGGCAAAGAAGTCAGTTGCTACATTTAAAGTTAGAGAAGGCATGAATATCGGAACTAAAGTTACACTTAGAAGTTCAAATATGTATGAATTCGTTGACAGACTTTTCAATGCAGCACTACCTCGTGTACGTGACTTTCGTGGAATTAATCCTAATTCATTTGACGGCAGAGGGAACTACTCAATGGGTATAAAAGAGCAGCTCATCTTCCCTGAAATAGAATATGATAAAATAGATAAAATCCGAGGTATGGATATTATTTTTGTAACAACAGCAAAAACCGACGAGGAAGCAAGAGAGCTTCTTACACTTATGGGCGCACCCTTTAAGAAATAGTTTAGGGATTTTTACTTCCGTTACATGTAAAGATACAAGCATCGGGAACCAAAGAATTACTAAACTCGTTAACTGAAGTTAAGGAGGAGAATAAAGCTTATGGCTAAGAAAGCTATGGTTGTTAAGCAACAAAGAGAGCAGAAGTATTCTACTCGCGAATACAACAGATGTAAGATTTGCGGAAGACCGCATGCGTACATTCGTAAGTTTGGTGTTTGCAGAATTTGCTTCCGTAATCTCGCACACAAAGGACAAATACCTGGCGTAAAAAAGGCGTCTTGGTAAACCCTGATATAAAATAATTGTAAATTATGGGGAATAGGTGGTTATATAGATTAGAACGGATAACCAAACCGACCTCAGAATTCCGATAAAAAGGAGGTTAAAACTATGCATATTACAGATCCTATAGCAGATTTGCTTACTAGAATCAGAAATGCTAATAACGCAAGACACACAACTGTGGATATTCCTTCTTCAAACATGAAAAAGGCAATAGCAAACATTCTTCTTGAAGAAGGTTATGTTAAAAACGTTGAAATAATCGACGATAATATCCAAGGCATAATCCGTGTAACACTTAAGTATGCGGAGAATAAACAAAAGGTATTAACAGGACTAAAGAGGGTTTCAAAGCCAGGACTTAGAACATACGCGGCGAAGGAAGAACTTCCACGAGTATTAAAAGGTTTGGGTATAGCGATCATCTCTACTTCTAAGGGAATTATGACAGATAAAGAAGCTCGTCGTCAAAATGTCGGCGGAGAAGTACTCGCATTTATTTGGTAGGAAAGGAGGAGAATTCATTGTCACGTATAGGAAATATGCCTATAACAATACCTGCTGGTGTTGATGTAAAAATAGGCGAAAACAATGAAGTAACAGTTAAGGGTCCAAAGGGCGAACTTATCCAAAAGCTCCCCCAGGATATCATATTAGAGATAAATGGTGATGTTGTAAACGTTAAACGTCCAACAGAAGCCAAAATGCATAAATCATTACACGGTCTTACACGTACATTGTTTGCCAATATGGTAACAGGTGTAACCGATGGCTTTAAGCGTGAATTACAAATCAACGGTGTTGGTTATAGAGCGCAAAAGCAAGGCAATAAACTTATAATGAACCTCGGATATTCACATTTAGTAGAAATGGAAGAAATCGACGG
>JAVXFE010000058.1:0-9718 GCA_036658075.1 Oscillospiraceae bacterium | reverse complement strand
TAAAGTAATAAGCAGTCAAAATCAGCATGATTACAAACATGATCATTCCCAGTGCCAAGGCACGGTCTGCCTGAAAATATGAAAACCCGTAGTTATAGCTTTGTAATGCCAAAGTCAACGAAGCGTTATCAGGGCCACCGCCCGTCATTGTCATTGGTTGTTCCATGACCTGCATTACCCCAATCACTTGTTGGACGGCAAAAAGCATCATAATTCCCTTTAGATGTGGGAGCAAAACAGAGGTGATTCTCCTCCATATGCACGCCCCCTCAATCCTACCGACATCGTAAAGCTCATGATTAATACTCTGTAATGATGCAACATACATGATACACGTCGCCCCAAAACCTTTCCACGTCATTGATATGACAATTAAAATAATCGTCATATTTTTATTCTCCAGCCAAGAGAATAAGGGCATTCCGCATTTTGCAAGCAGTGCGTTAAGTAAACCATCCGGTGTCGGAAGGTACAGCAGATACCAAATAACTGATACCGCAATCGTCGGTACAATTGATGGCAAATATACCGCAAACCGCATGAACCCTTTTGCGAGAAACATTTCGTTTAAAATAATCGCAATAATCAACGGTGGGAGATACCCAAGTACAAACGACCAAAATACATATTGCAGCGTATTAAGCAATGTGGTTAGAAACATTGTATCCTTCATGACAGCGATATAGTTTTTAAATCCCACAAATTCAACCGGCGTGTACCCCTGCAATTTAAATAGTGATAGCGCACCACCAATGATTGTCGGACGCCACAAGCAAATGTATAAGCACAGTAAAAACGGCAACATCAAAACCCATGCACTCCAATCCTTCCGCAGTACTGTCAAAAACGTATTATTTTTCAATCGTGCGGAATTTTTTTTCAGACCGCATTCCACCTGTAATTTCAAAATGCATTTCCCCCTCTTTTAGGATAGTATTCCATTTATTGTGCGTCATTTAAATAGTTTTTTTGGAAATTATCCGCCGCTTTTTTAACAACCTCATCAATACTTGCGTTTTCATCAGAGATGACCGCCTGCAAACAATTGTCTATGATTTTATATAACTCCTGACTTTTAATAGGCTCCTCAACACGCATGGTGCTGCCGTCCATATTAATATAGTCCTTAAATAATTCCGTATTAACATTTTTATACTTTTCAAGCACATTTGCTTGTGATTTTGCCACTTCGCTGGTTTTGTCCCAAATATTTAAGCCCTCTATGCCAACCATTAGGCCTTTGGCTGCATCAAGCTCATATCGTTTCTCCATCGCAGCGACTGCTTCAGTGGTTACAACCGGAGATGCACCTGTCACTTCAAACCACTTAAAGGCGGCGTCAATCTGCTCAGGGGTCGCATTGGGAGCAATCATGCTCACATCTCCGCCAATTAAACTGTATCTGCCCTTTGGTCCGGCAGGTGCCGCACCGATTGAAATTGCATCCTTTGACATTCCGTACTGTTCCACAAGTACTGTGGGCATGTAACCCGTCGAATTAATCGTCATAGCGGCTTGATTTGTTGAAAACAGCTGTATCATTTCAGAATAATCAATCAATCCTTTTTCGAACATAACATTGTCTTTCCACCGCATATCTCTAATATACTGCAAAAAGTTTCTGAATTCAGGGCTGTCAAATTTAGCGACCCATTTTTCGCCCTCTTTTGCCATAAACTCCGTACCGAATGACCATGCGATTTGCGTTGACAGCCAACCACCCATATTTCCGGTCGTCGGTAGAATAAATCCCGCTTTTCCTGTCTTTTCTTTAATTATTTTGGAGGTTTCTAAAATCTCCTCATACGTCTGTGGGATTTTTGCCGTGCCGTCGTCATTAAGCAAACCCGCTTGCTTAAACAAGTTCATGTTTACCATCAACCCCAGTGAATACGCACTTTGAGGGATTGCATAAAATTTTTCATCCTTTTTTAAAATATCACGGATATCATTATTAATTGCATTTGAGTACTTATACTTATCCATATATTCCGTGATATCTGCCGCATATCCCGCATCAACGATTTTATCTATTTCTGTAAAAAATGTATTATACACCGTTGGAAGTTGCTTACTCGCCGCTTTTGGAATAAACGTATCAGCCTTGTACGCCCAAGTATCAGGAACAATTTCAATATTCGGGTATTTCTTTTTCATTTCACCTACAAAATATTCCATACGTTCCAGCCCTGTTTGGTCCTCCTGCGTCGGCCAGTTTCCGATACTGATTCTCACCGTATCGGAGCTTGCCTGATTCTTTGATGTACATCCGCTCATCATAATAGAACTAACTGCTATAAGTGCCAATATGCATGATATAATTCTTTTTTTCATGTTTCCATCCCCTTTTCAACTTTTATATTTTCTGTTCACTGCAAGCATGCTTGTTTACTTTTTCAGTATAGCATCGCCAATAAATAGTGTCAACTATGACTTTTTATATGAATATTCAGTTTTGATTATTTTATTTTAAAACACAAAAAAACGCCGTAAATACGACGTTTTTTCATAATCAAATTTTATAATTCATAAAAATATCATGCAAATAATACCATCACACATAACTTTCGTTCCGCAATTTCAATTCTGACTCGAACGAAATTTTCCGGGGGTTGTTCCTACGATTTTGTTAAAATACCGCCGCAAGCTTTGTTCATTATTATATCCCAAGCGTTGAGATATTTCCGCAACGGTTAAATCCGTTTCCATTAAAAGACCTTTTGCATCTTCAATTCTAAGTTCATTAATATAACTCGTCAAATTTGTTTTCATATTGTCACGAAAAATGCGACGCAAATGGGAATAACTTATCCCAATTTCTTCAGATAGTTTTGAAACCTCAATGTCCTCAGTATAATTTCTACGGATATATTCCGCAATCTGCTTTGCAAATTTTTGGTCTTTATCTGCGTCCGCACGCAAATTCTCATTTATCTTATGTGCCATTTGCGTAAAATATTGATTCGTCTCCACAATATACGAATTTTCTAAAAATTCATTCAGTTTGAAATCCATTTCACCGATATCCTTTGGATCAATATTGTGCGTTTCCATAATTGTTATCAGCTCTTTATACAAATCAATATAAATTGCCTCCACATTCTCACAGCTGATATCCATGCGGTTTGTTAACGTTGCAAAAAGCTCGTTTGCAGCCACTTGAACCTCTTCATGCTCCTGAAATTGTATAGCAGAAATCAACTTTTGCATTTCTCTTTTTGGGTTATAGTTGGTCGTCTGAACATTCGCAAACTGCCACGCCGGAATAATTCCGCCACTGACAAAAATTTTATATCTAAGTGCCTCCTTTGCCGCAATATATGAACGTTTTACATCATTTAAAGAAACCGTAATGTCACCTAAAGTGATAATAATATTATTTGAAATTAGATTTTTAATTTCCAAAAGCAGCGTTCTCAGAGTTGTTTCGATTTCCTCCAACTGGTCATTGCCATCAAAATTTAAAATAAATGCAATGGTATTCTTCTCATCCGGAACGCCATAACAACGATAATTTTCGGACAACTTCTCTTCAAAGGTTTCCTCTATTATGATTTTATAATGGTAGTTTTCGGGGAGTTCTTTATGCCAAACAATTATTGCCATGTAACACGTTTTGTCAAATGTAATACCAATGTCTGCATACTCCTGCCGTGTTTTTAATTCACCAAAAAATATCTGCCGTATACTGCTTTGGCGTATATTATTTTTGTTCCATTCAAAAAAATCATTTAAATACTCTTCTTTTTGAAACATGTCGGCGATTACATCGCCTATTGCACTAAGCTCATTTTTATTCATATCAAAAGCTGTATTTTTCTTAGAGGTTATTTTGTTAATTATCATTTGAATTGGTAAATATAGCTTTTTGGCTGAATAATAGCTTACAAAAAAACCAAAAATAAGCAATATAAGTACCGACCAATAAATAACATTTTTAAGTCCCATAACCTCCTTCATAATCAAGTTGTAATTATTAACTGAAATATATTTTATTCCTGAATAATAAGAATCCAAAACCGTGGTTAAAGACTTTTGTCCATTATAATCTTCGCTTACTATGTATTTATCAGAATTTATGAGGTGCGGATCGGCTAGTTCTTCATCAAGTGTTTGATTTATACGCATTTTTTGAGGGTGTGAAACGATTATATTATTCTTATCTGCCATATAAATATACTGGTTTAAAGAATTGCTGTTATTGATGATTTTGCTGACATTATATTCGGGCATATTAATTGAAACGATGCCTATCAGGCTTCCTGTACTATCATGCACACTGTATGTATAACGGAACACATTGTCCTCTATGCAAAGCGGTCCGTCCCCGTGAAGCCATCTGCCACCTGTGTCCTGATTCACATGCTCAATGATGTTGTCCGTGCCAATAATAAGCTCTGCACCTTTCCTATAAACATGGACAGAAGATATCTTATCATATCCTTGAACGCTTTGTTTTAATAACTCCTGCAACATAAAAATTTTATAATTCAAGTCCTCCGGCGATTCTGTACTGTCCACTTGCTTCAGAAGCTCCAAAAATTGTTTGTTCGCAATTAATGTACTATAAATTCTGTCGTTTTGTTCCTGGATATTTTTAAAATATGTCTCTACAACCTGCAGTCGTTCATAATTTGTGCGGATAACTTCTTTTTCGATTACAGTAACAATTTTTGGGTTAAACAAGGAGACAAAAATAATAATAGGCGTTATAAAACAAAGAATAAACGCAAGATAAACCTTGAAAAAAAATGTTTTATTTTTCATTCACTTTCTCCTTATTATTTTATAGTCTCAGAAATTATAACACATAATCTTACAAAAGTCACCACTTTCTTTCTCAATCATGTAAAATGCATCGCATGTCATGCTTTTTGAAATTGCTTTTGACCTTTACCATGTGTAGGTTCGAAGCGTCATACTTTGCGTGATCTCCTCTTTTCCTATTCGGCACTTCTTCCTCCATGGTGTTGCCTTCCTTTTGGAGTGTGGGCTTCATTCGGGCTGGTATTTTCAGAATCTTTGTTTGTCTGATTATTATTGTCACCGCTTAAATTTTCACCCGTATATTTGCTTATTTCTTCTTTTATATCTCGCGTTTTTATGTGCCTGTATTGCTCAACATTTACAGAATCATCATACTTTTGAAGTTCTTTTATCGCCAAAAGTTTGTTAACCGAAATTTGATATTCGTTTGCCTCAGTTAAGGTTTCATCATCTACAACAGTGTTTGTAATGTTTCCAAATGAATGATGTCCGCTTAAACTGTCATGACATTTTTTTGTTATTTCTTCAGCTTGATTCTCGTTTTTCGATGACACTGCAATATCCACATCAGCGTTAGGGGAAAGAAGATTTTTTTCAGTGGCGGATTTTAATATTTTTCTGGTTGCCTCATCAATAGTATTATATTTTACGTTTAAGTTTTCCACGACCTTCTTTCCATCCTCATTTATGCCCACCGCCTCTATAATCCTCTCGTATACGTTAAGTCTAAGTTCCACACTAGGATTTATATCAATAGAAATCGTAGAAGTTTTAGCATTTATACTATAACCGCCAAACGAGGCAATAATAATACATGCCGCACAAACGCTTGCCATTATCGGTTTAAAGAATGGTTTACGCTTTTCGTAATTTTTATAAATCGCTGATTTGGTCGAGTTTTTTAACTTTTCTTCAGCTTTTATATTTAAAAAAGCATCTTTAATATCATTCTTCATCGCCTAATACCTCCTTTAACTTTGCACGACCTCGAGACAACAAGGTATATATGGTGTTTTCATTTTTATGTAAAATTCCGCCTATTTCATTTGCGGTATATCCTTCAAAATAATGAAGATATATTGGGGCTTTATATTTTTCAGGGAGTGCCAAAACCGCTTCCAAAACGTATGAATCTTCCTTTTCAAGTTTAGGAATATCATAATCCAAATTCTCTAATGAACAAGTTTTCTTAATAAAAAAAGATTTCAAATGGTCTTTGCATTTATTTATGCTTACTCGAATAATCCAACTCTTTAAATGTTCATCATTTTCAAACTCTTTATCGTAATTCATCAATTTTATAAAAACCTCTTGAAAAATATCCTCGACATCATGATACTTTTTCACATACAAAAAGCAGATACGTTTTACCGTATCCGCATATTTGTCAATAATGATTTCCATTTCAGTTGTTGAACGCATACCTTCACATCCCAGTATTAGTTATAGATACAATTAGGATTGTTTTGCATTCCTCTTCCGGCACCATTACCGCAGCCACGTCCACCATTTCTGTGTCCGGAGCCATCAAGTTTCGGCGTACAGATTGGATAAGTACAATCTTCATTTGGGCATTCACCATTTATATGCATGGTATAATTTGGGCAGTCAGTATTATTAATCTTATTATGGCGTCCGCCACCTCTAGCAAATGTAACCGTCGTAGATCCGATAACTAACATTGAAATAACCAATCCACAGATAAGTATTTTCTTCATTTTAATATTCCTCCTGTTATAATAATTTCCTTTACATATATAATACGATTGAGAAGTACAAAACCTTTCAAAATATTAAAATATTTATTCTACATAATATGGATTGTTATTTCTTTCTCATTCTTCGTCATTTAATCTTTACTTCTCATCCAAGATAATATATTTTATAGGAACATTATATACTATTCTCCAATGTTTTTCAATAGTTTTAAAAAATTTCTTCATAGCAAAGCCCCACACAATTTTGTGCGGGGCTTTATTAATTAATTAGATTGGATGTGTCTGTTCTTCCATATTTACCATATCTTTATCAATCTTATATTTTTCAGCACGGCGTTGTTCAAAAAACTTAACCGCAACTTGATCAAACAATGCATATGATAAAACATCTTCATCTTGTTCCATCCATTCAGCTGCTTCTTTTTTAAGCTTCGAAAGTTCAGGCTTAATCAAATCAGCAGGACGACAAGTGATTGCCTTTTCGTTTCCAATAATCTTCTTTCTAAACTCGTCCGAGATTGGAACAGGCGTTCTTCCATATTCGCCCTTACAAATACCTTTAGTTTCCTTTGAAACCATTTTATATCTTTCACCCATCATTACATTAAGAACCGCCTGTGTACCAACGATTTGACTGGTTGGCGTAACTAGCGGAGGATATCCTAAATCCTCACGAACACGTGGAATTTCCTTTAAAACTTCATCGAATTTATCTTCTTTTCCTTGCTGTTTAAGCTGAGAAACAAGATTCGACAGCATTCCGCCTGGAACTTGATATTTAAGGGTGTTTATATCAACGCCCAAAACTTTTGTACTCATCATTCCATTAGCTAAATACTTTTCACGGATTGGTTTAAAGTATTCTGAAACCTCAGTTAACAAATCAAGGTTCATTCCTGTATCGTATTCTGTACCTTGAAGAGTTGCAACAAGAGGCTCAGTTGGAGGTTGTGATGTTCCCATTGCAAATGGTGACAATGCACAGTCCACAACATCAACGCCCGCTTCAATAGCCTTTAAATAAGTCATAGAAGCCACTCCGCTTGTATAATGTGTATGAAGCTGAATTGGAACTTTAACGGTTTTCTTCATTTTTGTAACCAAATCATATGCGGTATATGGTGTAAGTAATCCTGCCATATCCTTAATACAGATTGAATCTGCACCTGAATTTTCATATTCTTTAGCCAATTTAAGGAAGAACTCTGTGTTATGAACAGGACTTAATGTATATGAAATTGCCGCCTGAACATGTCCCTTTTCTTTTTTTGTCGCATTAATAGCAGTTTGAAGATTACGAACATCATTAAGAGCGTCAAAAATTCTGATAATATTTATACCATTGGATATTGATTTTTGAACAAAATATTCAACAACATCATCAGCATAATGTCTATATCCTAAAACGTTTTGACCTCTAAAAAGCATCTGCAAATCTGTTTTTGGTGCCGCCGCTCTAATTTTTCTAAGTCTTTCCCACGGGTCTTCATTCAAGAAACGCAAGCATGCATCAAAAGTTGCACCGCCCCATACTTCTAAAGAATGATAACCTATTTTATCAAGCAACGGTAACGCCGGTAATATTTCATCTATTGTCATACGTGTTGCAATTAAAGATTGATGTGCATCACGACATACAGTTTCTGTAATTCCTACTTTACCCATTTAAAATTACCTCCTTCATTTTAATTATTACGAGAACATTGCAAGGAAAACACCGGCCGCAACAGCCGAACCGATAACGCCTGCAACGTTTGGACCCATAGCATGCATAAGCAAGAAGTTGGAGGGATTTTCTTTTTGTCCTTCAACTTGTGCAACACGTGCCGCCATAGGAACGGCCGACACACCTGCCGCACCGATAAGCGGATTAACTTTTCCACCTGTAAATTTACACATAATCTTTCCAAGCAAAACACCGCCAGCGGTACTAAAGCAAAATGCAATAAGTCCCAAACAAACAATACCCAAAGTTTCAGGCGTAAGGAATGCTTTTGCAGTCGCCGTTGCACCTACGGTTAATCCTAAGAAAATTGTAATAACGTTCATTAAGCCGTTTTGTGCCGTTTTTGAAAGTCTGTCAATAACGCCACATTCTTTTGCCAAGTTTCCAAGCATAAGCATACCTACTAAAGCAACAGCATCAGGTACGATTAAAGCAACAATTATCGTAACAACAATCGGGAAAATAATCTTTTCGGTTTGACTAACGTGTCTTAATTGTTCCATAACAACCTGACGTTCTTTTTTAGTAGTCATTGCCTTCATGATTGGTGGCTGTATTACTGGAATAAGCGCCATATACGAGTACGCCGCAATAGCTATTGCAGGCAGCAAGTGAGGTGCCAAAGTTTTTGTAACATAAATTGCAGTAGGACCGTCAGCTCCGCCTATTATACCAATAGAAGCTGCTTCATTAACGCCAAAGTGTATACTAGGAATGCATGCACCGAGTAAAAGAGCTCCAACAAAAGTAATAAATACACCGAACTGCGCTGCCGCACCCAAAACGATACTCTTTGGGTTTGCAATAAGAGGTCCAAAGTCAGTCATACATCCAATACCTAAGAAAATAAGTGGTGGATAAATACCAAGTTTAACACCTAAATACAAAATATCCAAAAGCCCGCCTTCGGCAAAGACTTTTTGTATATTCAAATGACCGTTAACTAAAAATGCCGGATCAGTAAACCATTCTGTATGCATAAGCATAGCCCCTGAATCACTAAACATAGGTAAATTTGTAAGTAGCATACCAAACGCAATTGGTAGCAACAATAACGGTTCAAACTTTTTAACTATAGCTAAATAAAGTAAAACACAGGCAATAGCTAGCATAAGTGGCGTACCGATTACTTGAAGAAAATTTTCAGAATTCGCCATAGACGCACTCATTGAATCAATCAATGCCGCAAAGCCTGTTTTGTCTAAAAAGCTTACAAAACTATCTAACACAATATCACCCTTCCATCAATAGATTTTACACATTTAGAATTAGCCAATCGAAACTAGAATATCGCCGGTATTAACGCTTGTACCGCCTGAAACACTGACAGAAACAACTTTACCCGCTGCTGGTGCCATAATCTCATTTTCCATTTTCATAGCTTCTAATACTGCGAGTAAGTCACCCTCTTTAATCGTTTGACCTACTTTTACTTTTACATCTACGATTTTACCAGGCATTGGTGCTACTACTTTAGTTGCATTAGCTGGAACAGCCACTACTGGTG
>JAVXFE010000057.1:5858-9774 GCA_036658075.1 Oscillospiraceae bacterium | reverse complement strand
TGAAGAAGCAAAACGAAAAGCCACTGAATTTGTTGACATTTTTGGACGTGACAACTATTTTATAGAGATTCAAGATCATGGAATTTATGAGCAAAAACGGCTTAATCGTGAGCTTATTGCTATTTCAAAAGAACTTGATTTAAAGCTTGTTGCTACAAATGATATTCACTATGTTATGAAAAAAGATGCGGAATATCAGGACGTCTTAATGTGCATTCAGATGTGCAAAAACGTTGATGATGAAGATAGAATGAAAATGTCAACAGATGAACTTTATGTTAAATCTGAAGACGAAATGCGTGAACTTTTTGGATATGTCCCGGAAGCTATCGAAAATACTCAAAAAGTTGCCGATATGTGTGAGGTTGAAATCGAGTTTGGAAAATTACATCTGCCCGAATTCAGCTTACCGGAGGGCGTTAATGCATTTGAGTATTTAAAAAACTTATGTATTAATGGCATGGAAAAACGATATCCAAATGCAGATGATGCAATTAAAAACCGACTTAAATATGAACTCGAAACCATAAAGTCAATGGGATATGTGGATTATTTTTTAATCGTTTGGGATTTTATTAGATATGCAAGAGAGAAAAAAATTATGGTTGGACCGGGGCGTGGAAGTGCAGCGGGAAGTGTGGTTTCGTATTGTCTCTATATTACCAATGTTGACCCCATAAAATATGGACTGATTTTTGAAAGATTTTTAAACCCTGAACGTGTAAGTATGCCGGATATTGATATTGATTTTTGTTATGAACGCCGTGGGGAAGTTATTGAATATGTTAATCGAAAATATGGCGAGGATAGGGTTTGTCAGATAATAACTTTCGGAACGATGGCAGCAAAGCAGGCGATTAGAGATGTTGGGCGGGCGTTAAATATTCCGTATGGGGTTGTCGATAATGTGGCGAAACTTATACCTTTTGAAATACACATAAGCCTTGAAAAGGCTATGATAGTTAATTATAAGTTAAAGGAGTTATATGATAGCGACCCGCAGATACAAAAGCTTATCGATACCGCAAAAGAGCTTGAAGGTCTTCCCAGGCATGCTTCAACGCATGCGGCAGGAGTTGTTATTACAAAAAACCCAGTGTATGAATATGTTCCAATCCAGAAAAACGATGATGTGATAACGACCCAGTTTACAATGACCACAATCGAGAGGTTGGGGCTTCTTAAAATGGATTTTTTGGGGCTTAGAACTCTCACAGTAATCCGTGATGCGGTGCAAAATATTATGCGGATTCATGGCGTGACTATTAATATTGAAGATATAGATTTAACGGATGCAGAAACTTTTAAAATGATTTCAAGAGGCGATACCGACGGCGTTTTTCAGCTTGAAAGTCCGGGAATGAAGAAATTTATGAATGATTTAAAACCAACTTCAATTGAGGATATTATTGCAGGGATTTCACTTTATCGTCCGGGACCTATGGATTCGATACCTCTTTATATAAAGAACAAAAATGATGTGTCAGGCATAAAATATAAACATCCCATGCTTGAACATATTTTGGATGTGACGTATGGCTGTATTGTATACCAGGAGCAGGTTATGCAGATTGTGCGTGAACTCGGAGGGTTTTCGCTTGGACGTGCCGATCTTGTTCGCCGTGCGATGTCAAAGAAAAAAGCAGATGTTATGGCAGAGGAGAGGAAGAATTTTATATATGGAATTGAGGATTCAAACCCACCTGTAGATGGTGCAATTAAACGTGGGATTGATGAAAATATTGCCATATCTATATTTGATGAGATGATGGATTTTGCCTCATATGCTTTTAATAAATCTCATGCCGCTGCGTATGCTATGGTTGCATACCAAACAGCGTGGCTTAAATGTCATTACAAAGTCGAATTTTTTTCGGCTTTGTTAACGTCGTTTATCGAAAGTATGCCACGTGTGACAAAGTATGTAAATATAGCGAAAAAGCTTGGGATACGTGTGTTACCGCCTGATGTGAACAAGAGCGGGCGAACTTTTACGGTGGATGGTGACAGTATTCGCTTTGGACTTGCGGGCGTAAAAAATGTAGGTGGAGCCTTTGTCGATGAACTCTCAACAGAACGTTTAAATGGCGGAAAGTTTACGTCTTTTACTGATTTTTGTAATCGCATGGCGGCTCAAAAAATTAATAAACGTGTGGTTGAAAATCTAATAAAATGTGGGGCGTTTGATAGCTTTAAGCAAAAACGCTCTGTATTAATGAATGTTTTTGAAAGCGTTGTGGACGATGCTTTAAATCGTCAAAAGAATATAATGCCTGGACAGATTGACTTGTTTGGAAACTTTAGTACTCTCGATAATGACGGCGATAATTTTAAAGATATTCCCGAATACAGCGATAACGAACTTTTAATTATGGAAAAGGAGGTTATCGGAATTTATGTGTCGGGACATCCTTTGGATAAATACAAAGAGGTATTACTCGATTCGGCGACATTTGGGATTGGTGAAATACAAGAAAACGAAGGCGGAAAAATAAACTCGCTTTCGAAAATTAATGTTTCCGGCATGATTACAAAAATTAAGCGTCAAACCACAAAACGTGGTGATATTATGATGTACTTGGAACTTGAAGATTTAACTGGCAGTATTGAAGTTTTGGTATTTCCGAGTCAAGTACGAAAATTCGGCGACTTGCTTAGAGTTGAAAAAGTGGTAAGCGTGATGGGAACTTTGGACATTTCAGAAGATAAACCGACAAAGCTTATTGCAGAGGATATGAAAGAGTTGATTGCTCGAAAAAAGCTTAATAATGCACGATTATATCTCCGAATTAATTCTTTTGAAACCGAAAAGATTGATAAAGTAAAAGAGCTTTTACGAAATCTAAATGGCGATACAGAGGTTTTCTTGAGATATGAGGATTTAAAGCAAACCCTAAAAGCTCCGCCGAGCATGTATATAAATGAAGACGGTGAAAATTTAAACAAGCTAATAGAGCTTTTAGGTGAAAATAACGTAAAGTTGGTGCAAAAATGAGTTCGAAAAGTGAAATATTAAAAGTTCTTGAAGCACAAAAAGGAAAGAGCGTATCGGGCGAGGAACTAGCCACGCATGTGGGCGTGTCACGTACGGCGATTTGGAAGGCTATAAACAGCCTTAAAGCTGATGGATATGACATAAAAGCTGTGACAAATAAGGGGTATATGTTAGAAGATTTAAATGATATTTTATCTGTTGAAGGTATACTTCCTTTTGTAGAGGATGCTAAATTTATTGAAAAATTACAAATTTTTGATGTTTTAGAATCAACGAATATAACGGCAAAAAAACTTGGGATTGATGGGGCACCAAACGGAACGATTATTATTGCAAACGAGCAGACGTCAGGGCGTGGACGCATGGGTCGAAAATTTTATTCTCCGCCAAACACAGGGTTATATATGAGCTGTATGTTAAGGCCTTCCGTATCTGCCGATGATTGTGTATTAATAACCACCGCAACATCTGTTGCGGTATGCCGTGCAATAGAAGGTTTAACAAAAAGAAAGCCGAAGATTAAATGGGTTAATGACATATTTTTAGATGGTAAAAAAGTGTGCGGGATTTTAACTGAGGCAGTAACGGATTTTGAAAGCGGAAGCATAGAATGCGTTGTTGTCGGCATAGGGATAAATGTCGATACGGTGGACTTTCCAACCGAAATTCAAAATATCGCAGGTGGTATATATGCTGAAAGAACAGGAAAAATTTCAAGAAATCAGCTTGCGGCAAGAGTGATATGTGAACTTAGCAATATCGAAAATATGATAAAAAGCCACGATTATATAGAAGAATATAAAAAACGGTCGATGGTTTTAGGAAAAGAAGTTAGAATAATTTCCGGAAAAGAAGAAATTGTGGACGTGGTGGATATTGACCAAAACGGAGGGCTTGTGATTAAGCATAAGGATGGGGAAG
>JAVXFE010000057.1:0-5848 GCA_036658075.1 Oscillospiraceae bacterium | reverse complement strand
TGCTTAGAACGGGTGAAGTTAGCGTACGGTTGACAAATACTTAAATACATGATAAAATTAAAAAAGAAGTCGAATGGGAGGGGTATTATGGAACAACAATATAATAAAGGTATACCCGTTTGCAGTAATTGCGGTGCGATTTGTGGAGCGGGACATAATAATTGTCGATATTGTGGGTCAAGTTTGGAAGATTGCTCTAAAATTTCAACAAATGCAAATGTATCTTATCCAAAGTTTCAAGAAAACCCTGTTTGGCAGAAAACTCCAACAAGCGTTGCATACGAAAATGGAAAAAAACAACAACAAACAATTGAAAGCATGAAAAGTGCAAATAAAGCACATATAGAGGAAAAACACCAAAACGGTGAAGGTAATAAATTTTTATCTGTGTCATTAATAGCATTTATATTGGGGATTGTTTCGGTTGTTTTACTTATTTTGTCTCGCTCATCTGCTATGTTCGCTTTAAGCGGAATGGTGGTTGGAATTCTTGCACTTTTGAAAAACATGAAAGGTACAGGGTTCGCTATTGCGGGAGTCTCGATTAGCTTTTTAGTTTTATTACTTGATTTTTTTGGAACGTTTAATATGTTGTTTTATATGTTTTAAAAAATTCGCAAAAAACTATTGACAAAGTAAAAATAAAGTTGTATAATCATTAAAATAGTTAAACCGTTGATGTGGAGATAACGGTGTTCGTGCAGTTACAGAGAGTGGGGATAGCTGAGAGCCTCATACAACGCAGTGCATCAAATGGACCACTGAGGGCGTAGTCAAAAAAGGCGTGCTATATATGTGAAAGTATTTGCCTTTGAGTATTCTACGACGTTTGCATACGTTAGTTGCTGGGGATATGTTAGTATTCCGATTTGAGAGTGTGGACATAGTTGTCTGCAAAGCAAGGTGGCACCACGGGTGAATTTTATGCACTCGTCCTTGACATTTATTTGTTGAGGATGGGTGCTTTTTGTATACAAATTTTGGATTATTTAAACGATGGCGATGTATGGATGAGAAATATATAGTCGATAGAGTTAACCAAATTTAAAAAATGTGAGGAGATAAATATTATGACAGAGAATAAGAATGTTGGAAGGTTTGGAAAGCACGGAGGTCAATATATACCTGAAATGCTCATGAACGCTGTTATTGAACTTGAAAAAGCATACAATTTCTATAAAGACGACAAAGATTTTAATGATGAATTAACATATCTTTTAAATGAATATGCCGGTCGTCCATCTAGGCTTTATTATGCCGAAAAAATGACAAAGGACTTGGGCGGTGCAAAGATTTATTTAAAGCGTGAAGATTTAAACCATACAGGTTCGCATAAAATAAATAACGTTTTAGGTCAAGTATTGTTAGCTAAAAAAATGGGAAAAACAAGAGTTATTGCTGAAACAGGTGCAGGTCAACACGGTGTTGCTACTGCTACTGTTGCCGCATATATGGGGATGGAATGCGAAATATTTATGGGTGAGGAAGATACAAAACGACAAGCCCTTAATGTATATAGAATGGAGCTTTTAGGTGCAAAAGTCAATAGCGTGACAAGTGGCACCAGAACCCTTAAAGATGCAGTGAACGAAACTATGCGCGAATGGGTTAATCGCCTTGATGACACACATTATGTGTTAGGTTCAGTAATGGGACCACACCCTTTCCCGACAATTGTGCGTGATTTTCAAAGCATTATAAGTAAAGAGATTAAAGAGCAAATGCTTGAAAAAGAAGGAAGGCTTCCAGACGTGGTTATGGCGTGTGTTGGCGGGGGAAGCAACGCAATGGGTGCTTTTTATAACTTCATCGATGATAAATCTGTACGCTTAATTGGATGTGAGGCGGCAGGTAAAGGTGTCGATACCGCATTGCATGCGGCAACTATGACAAAAGGTTCGATAGGGATTTTTCATGGCATGAAATCGTATTTTTGCCAAGATGAGTATGGTCAGATTGCGCCGGTGTATTCGATTTCGGCAGGGCTTGATTACCCTGGAGTGGGACCTGAACATGCTGCTTTGTACGATAGTGGACGTGCGGAATATGTAGCAATAACTGATGATGAAGCGGTCGAAGCTTTTGAATATTTATCCAAAATTGAAGGCATAATTCCTGCTATTGAATCATCACATGCGGTTGCATCTGCAATGAAAATAGCGAAAACTTTAGATAAAGATAAAATAATGGTCATAAATCTTTCGGGTCGTGGCGATAAAGATGTGGCGGCGATTGCTCGATATAAGGGGGAAAACATCTATGAATAATATAAAAAGAGCGTTTAAAAACGGAAAAGCTTTTGGTGCATTTATTACTGCGGGCGACCCAGATATTAAAAAGACAGAAGAATATATTTTAACCATGGTGGAAAACGGAGCGGATTTGATTGAAATCGGAATACCTTTTTCGGACCCTGTTGCGGAAGGTAAAATTATTGAAGAGGCAAACGAACGTGCTCTTTCAATGGGAACAACCACGGATAAGGTTTTTGAACTTGTAAAAAAAATAAGAGCAAAAGTTGATGTTCCGCTAATATTATTAACATATATGAACCCAATATACGTTTATGGTACATTAAAGTTTTTCGAAAAATGCAAAGAATGTGGCGTTGAAGGGCTTATAATCCCGGATTTACCATATGAGGAAAAGCACGAAGTTGAAATTGCGAAAAACAAATTCGATATAAGCGTTGTAACAATTATTGCTCCCACCTCGAGAGATAGAATAAAAATGCTTGCAGAAAATGCGGAGGGGCTTATATATCTAATACCTTCAACTGATTCGACAGGCGTTCGAGAACATATAAACGCTGATTTGGAAGGGATTGTTAAAGAAATTCGACAGGCATCCGAGGTGCCGATTGTGATTGGTTTAGGAATTTCTACACCCGAGCAGGTTAAAAATTTATCTAAAATTTCGGATGGGATTGTAACAGAAAGTGATATCGTAAAAATTGTGCGTAAACATGGTGAAAACGCCAAAGAGCTAATACACGATTACGTAAAAGATATGAAAGCAAATTTAGTTTAAATTTTTGAATATATGGATATATCATAGCCCTTGACATAATTTTGTTCAAGGGTTATAATATATCTATTGTGTTTTATGAGGGAGTTTAAAAACCTAATTTGATTAGGAAAGGAATTAAATTATGAAAAATATAACGAGTGTAAGAAGGTCTTTATTATGTTTATTATGCCTAATTTTATGCTTTAGCGGTACAGTGTCTTTTGCTGAAAAAGCGATTGAATATACTGATGTTCCTACCGATTATTGGGCAACGCCGTATATCCAAAACATGTCTGAACGTGGAATCGTTAGCGGTTATGGCGATGGCACTTTTGGACCTGAAAATTCGGTTTTGCGTTGTGAATATGCAAAAATGCTTACTGGTGTTGCAAAAATACCGGTTTCAAACGTTAATACGACGCCGTATGCCGATGTGGATACAAATCAATGGTATGCACCATATGTCAAGGCAACACAGGAATATATAACGGGCTATTCAACGGATAATACATTCTATTTCGACCCTGACGCCCCTGCAAGCCGTGAAGATGTAACGGTTGCACTTATGAAAGTTTTGGGCGATGATTTATCTGAATATTATTATATTGACAATTTACTTGAAGGGACTTTTTGGGACTTAGATACTATTTCACCACATAATCGTCCTTATGTTGCGGCGGCAGTAGACCGTGGATATATTACCGGTCATCAAGATGGAAGCTTTAGAGGACAGGCTCCAATTATCAGAGCGGAAATTTCAGCAATATTATGCCGTGCTTTCCCTGAAAAAGCCGATGAAGAAAATGTACAAGAACCGATTCAAAAACCAGAGGAAGATAAGTCTAATTCTACAATTCTTCCAAGCGGAGTTAAACCTAACAAAGATGGCGTTTTAAGAACCTTCTTTTTAGATGTAGGTCAAGCGGATGCTGAATTTGTTGAACTTCCAAACGGAAAAACATTGTTAATTGATGCCGGAACTGCCCAAAGCGGTGATGAGATTTTGAAATTTATTAAAAATCTTGGGTATACAAAACTTGATTATGTTGTAGCAACCCATCCTCATGCTGACCATATTGGCGGAATGGCGAAAATTTTAAAGGGCATTGAAGTTGGAAACATGTATATGCCATATGCAGAAACTACAACAAAAACGTATGAGGAGTTATTACAAACGATAGTTGATTTAAAGATAAATGTTATTGCGGTGAAACCAGGTGTAAGACTGGTTGAAGATGGTAATCTTCTTGCGTATTTTATCGCACCTAATAGTGATGAATATGACGATTTAAATGAATATTCGGCGGTTATAAAAATGATTTACGGTGAAACTTCATTTTTGTTTACAGGTGATGCAAGTTCTAAATCTGAAAAGGAAATGCTTGCGGCGGCTTATGATTTAACGGCAAATGTAATAAAAATTGGACATCATGGGGCAAAAACTTCATCAAGTGAAGAATTTATAAAAACCGTAAAGCCACAATATGCTGTGATTTCATGTGGAAAAGATAATTCGTATGGGCATCCTCATGAACAAACACTTAAAACTCTTATGGCGGAAAATGTTAAAGTTTATAGAACTGACAAAGATGGAACTATTTGTATTTCCAGCGATGGAGAAAAAATAATTACTGAATAATTTTAAAGTGAAGGCGGTGTGTGGATTATGAAAGTTATAATAGACCGTTTCGAAGGCGACTTTGCGGTTGTGGAATGTGAAGACCTGCACTGTGTTAACTTTCCACGGGAACTTGTACCATCTGCCAAAGAAGGCGATGTTGTAAATATAACAATCGATGCGGCAGAAACCGCAAACAGAAAAGCTAAAATTGATAATCTTATGGATAAAGTTTTTAAAAATAAATAGATAAAAGTTCTTGAAAAATTTATTAAATGACGAGGCACTGAAATTTATTCTTTCGTGTCTCGTTAATTTTGCGTGTGGGCATTTGTGGCGTAGTGTCATCTTGCTGTAATACAATTGTAAGATAATATTTAACGAAAAAGTTATAAAAGTGATTGACAGATTTTTTTTTAGTGGTATACTATATCTACACGGTTTTTTAAAAGCCATACACTATATATTGTGTTTATGGCTAAAAATGGATTGAGCGCTTACATGATTTAACAGATAAATTTTAATAATATAGGAGGAAGAAAAATGATTGAGGCTATACGCAAGAGAGACGGTCGTGAGGTTGAGTTTAACATTGAAAAAATTGCAAATGCTATATATAAGGCAGCGGAAGCTATTGGAGGCAAGGATTATAAAACGTCTTTGGAACTTGCAAATGATGTGGTTGAATATATTGAAGATGAAATGGGGATTTCAAAACCTACTGTTGAGCAGATACAAGATGCAGTAGAGAAAATTTTGGTAGATGCCGGTCATAGCAGAACGGCAAAAGAATTTATCCTCTATAGAGCGCAACGTACTCGTGCCAGAGAAATGAATACAAAACTTATGAAAACGTATGAGGATTTAACGTTTCAATCCGCAAAGGATAATGATGTTAAGCGTGAAAATGCTAATATCGATGGCGATACCGCTATGGGAACGATGCTAAAATATGGCTCAGAAGGTGCAAAGCAATTTTATGACATGTTCATTCTTGACCCAAAACATGCAGAGGCACATCGTAATGGTGATATACATATTCATGATTTGGACTTTTTAACGTTAACCACAACGTGTTGTCAAATTGACCTAAAGCATTTGTTCGATGGTGGATTTTCTACAGGGCATGGCTTTTTGCGTGAGCCTAATGATATCGCTAGTTATTCAGCACTTGCTTGTATTGCGATTCAGTCAAACCAAAACGACCAGCACGGCGGACAG
>JAVXFE010000056.1:0-9800 GCA_036658075.1 Oscillospiraceae bacterium | reverse complement strand
CATTTTTGTCTTGCGGGTTCTGACTATTTACCGTTCCAGAAACGTTTACGCGTCCAGTTTGGTTATTTATTTCCACGTTTACCTGGTTTTCTCCGCCTCTAACGATTTCATAATGCACCGATTTATACGTTCCGTCTACCCTAAATGAGCTATAGCCGTTTGTCGCTTTTGTCACAGGTACGCTTGCTTTTCTCTGACCTGATGAATCAAGAGCAAACACCACAATCGTGTCCTCTGGTCTAGTTTTAATCTCAATTTGCCCTACAACAGGTTCAACTAAAATTGGTGCTTTTCCAACTTTTCCGATTTGACCAACGGATGCCATCGAAAAGCCTGTATTTCTCGCATTAGCAACACATGTTAAAAGCATTCTCTTTGAAACTGCAAGATTGTCTTTTGTAACTGAATTTAAAGTAACCGTGGCAAATTCTGTATTTATATTCATTTTAGAATCTGTAAAATCCATCGCCTCGCCACTTATCGTTCCCGTTGCTGAGTTGGTGAAAGGTGTGTTTATTTTAAACGTTCCCGCTCTGTTGTTCCAATCTATCTCATTACTCTGTTTTTCACGGTTTGCCGCCTTAGAAATTAACCGTGTACGCTCAGATTCTTTTCGAACCTCTGGGTTATCTATTAAGTCCGTGAAGACTGTACCGACCTTGGCGTATGGCGAGATTGTAGAAACGCTCTCGGATTCCCCGGGATTTATACAGCTAGTCACTAAATTCATCGCTTTTGCCTTGTCGTATGGTTGGTAATATACGTCCTTTGCCTCTGGGACATCATATCTATGAAATATGATTGCCGCTGCTGGATTAACCGATGTATAAACCGGGTCAGTATACGTATAGAAAGGATTTTGCATTGGTGTTGTAGCGGTCGGCATTCTCTCTTCAAGTAAACAAAACTGAATAGGATTCCAATTTTGGAAACACGAATACGCTGCCATCATAATGCTCGCCTCTGCTCTGTATTCATGCGGTAAGCATTGTTGCCATTCGCCCAATACAAACGGTTTCCCATATATTCGTTGCCACGCCGGGAAGTTTATTAGATATCTCCCGTTCTGTCGTGTAATCGACGATTCCTGATTCCAAAGTTTTCCGCCGTCATTGTACCAGTCGGCTGGAAACGCATTATAATTGTGCCTGTCGATAAAATCAGAAGTGTCTGTAAGTGCGTGATACACAATCGGTTTTTCTTGATATGTTCCAACCGATGCACCGGTAATAAGGCATTTAACGCCAATACTTTTTAGATACGCCTTCATGTCGTTATACATATTCGTTTCTGTATAATAAATAAATTCGTAACAATCTTTTCCACGTGCATCACTATAGTTTTTCGATTTATAATTAACAGGCATTCGTATCGTCGAGTTTGTATAACTCTCGCCGGACTCAAGTGCTATCTTTCCTGATTGTGTCCATGCCGCCACTAAGGCAGCCTCGCTTGCATATTTGGTTTTTAGCCATGTGTTAAACAAATTATTTAGTTCGGTTTTATAATAGCCATTCACTAACGGGTCAGTGCCGAGCGAATTATTGCCGAGAGAAAACAGCGAGTCTTCGTTATGAATATCCAAAAAAATCAATGATGGGTCGTTTGCTAACGAAAGGTTTGTATATGGATTAACGGTTGTTAAAAGCTGATTTGCATATTCTTTTTGAAGATTTATTAAATTTGTGTCGAAAACCGACGCCTCTGTCCAGCCATCTCGCAATTCGCTAGGACTTGGAATCTTATCCGCCGCTTCATTTGGTGAACGCTTAACTAATAAATCGACATAATAATATACTCCACGTTCTTTAAGCAACGACATAAAATAAAAAACTTTATCAAGCTGTTTTGCATCAAGCTTTCTTGTCGTCCCTGAGTTAGCACCAAATATATTTGGGCTATAAAACGTTGCATCTAAATGATGAAATCTAACTAAGTTATATCCGCTCCTGACAATTCTGTCCACAAGTTTTTCTATATTTTCTTTGCTTTCAAAATTTGCAGTTGCCACGACATTGGTTCCCCAATATCTAGCAAGAGTTCCATCTTCATAGTACATATTTTCGCCCTGTGCATGTACAAAGCCGTGTTTTCCAGAAGGTGCATCAAGCATAAAAGATGCATCTATCGCTGTCCCTTTTGCCTTTTTATCATCAGGCATTTCCCACTGAAACCAGTTCGATACGTCTGGATTTAGTTCCTTAGCAAAAACTCCAGGAAACATGTTTAGCATTATTGCAACAACTAACATCATAACTATACTTTTTTTCATAGTTTCTCCCTCTTAATTATTAAGATATACCTATTTTTGAGAGTTCTTCCATTCATCGTATTGTCTTTGAGCTTCTTCAACAATTTTACCTGAGCCAGCTCTTTTTAATTTCTCTATGTATGCAGAAACAAGTGCTTCTGGATCTTCCATACCATCTGAACACCTATCATTAAACTCTAGCTTTACATTTTGACATGCACCGTATTCAGATTTAACTTTTTCGGGGTCAAAATTGAATCCTAAATATTCTGATGGTATTACACTTTTGTTGAATTCAAGAGTATTTGTAAATTTCTCAGGGTCATCAATTTCGGTCAAGTACTGTAAAAATGTATTTCCAAATTCCCATCTCATAACAGAAAAATCATAACCACTATTTTCGATAGGTTTTATAGTTTTATCATCAACCTTATTATAATTTTTACCTTCAATACCAAATACTATAAGATTGTTTAAATATTTATCTGTGTTATAAAGTTCTAAAAACTGCATTACCAATTCTGGATTTTTCGATGTTCTTGAAATCGCCATCATTGAACCCATAGAATCTGCACCGTTCATTCTTCGTGGAGTAAGTTCAACCTGCTCCATTTCAAAGCCTCTATTAAGTCCGATTTCCTGTGCTTTCCCTGGTTTCAAAGGTTCAATACTGCAAAACGATTCAGTTCCTGCAGGTGTTCCAACTTTTCCGCCTTTAGGTAAAAATCCATCTACATAATTTTGATGTGTAATTTTAATAGCTTCTAAAAATTCAGGAGTTTCTACAAGGTTCACTACTTTGCCATCTGTTGAACCACCCACAAATCCAGCTGGATATGCAAGTTCTTCAAAGTCAAGCAACATAGTCATGGCGTTACCACTTTCATGCGTAAGCGGAATCAAGTCTGGTTCTTTTTCTTTAATAAACGCAAGAATTGGTTTTAAATCCGCAAAACTTTTAATGGATTTCATTTTCTCTGTAAGACCATATTTATCAGCTATATCTTTTCTATATACGACTCCATAACTATGACCTCTGTCTTTGTTAGCGGGCAGTGCATAATTAACATTGTTTATCTGCGAGCCTTTTAGGAAATCTTCTCCAAGCATTTCTTTGGTTTTAGGTGCGTATTTATCGATAAGTTCATTTAATGGTAAATATGCCTGACGTGATGCATTAGATTTGTAGTTTGAACTGTCCGTAAAGCAAATATCAAACTTCTCGTTTCCTGCAATCATTACATTAAGCCTAGATGCATAACTTCCCCAATCAAGAGAATTTATCTTTAATGTAGCGTTTATTTTTCCTTTTAAATATTTGTTTGCCTCTTCTTCAATCTCTTTAACATTTGGTTGTGGGTCTCCGATAAAATACCAGTCGATTTGATACGGTTCATCTTTACCATTTTTTGCACTTTCCTTACTTCCGCATCCTGCGAGCAAGGTTAAACTCATTATCACTACTAAGGTTAAACTACATATTTTCTTTAACATTTAAATCCCTCCAACTTATAATTTTTTATAAAAATTTTCAAACTAGATTTAGCCCTTTACCGCTCCAATTGTTAAGCCCTGGACAAAATATTTTTGGAAAAACGGATATGCAAATATTATTGGTCCAATGGCGATTACACATATAGCCATACGTGCGCTTTCTTTTGGTAAAGTTTTAAGCATTGCTCCCGATTGAGCATACGCCGAACTTGAAGCGTCAGTTAGAACGTTTAGGTTTGATAAAATTCGATACAGATAATACTGTAAATTCGACAATTCCGGTTTAGTCGTTAGCATAAGTGGTAAATACCAATCGTTCCAGTAGCCAAGCATTGCAAACAATGCAATCGTGGCAAGTCCCGGGACAGAAATAGGTACCACTATTTTAAAGAATGTTTTTAACTCACTCGCCCCATCAATCTTTGCGGATTCAACTATAGAATCAGGAACCGAGCTTATGAAAAACGTCTTCATTATCATTACGCTCCACGCACTAACTAAATATGGCAGTATAAGAGCCCATAAGGTATTTTGAATCTTTAAAAAATTTGTACAAATTATATACCACGGAACCATACCACCGCCAAACAACATTGTAAAAAACATAAGAAACGTGAAAAACTTTCTCTGTTTAAAGCCTTTTCGTGTTATAGCATATGCATAAAGTGCTATAAAAAGTGTTGAAAGTATCGTGCCTATAACAGTAACAATAATCGTTACGGCATATGCACTAAATATTTCACTCGAAACTTTTGATACATATGCGTAAGCATCAAAGCTCACAACTTGTGGAAAAACTCTATACCCAACTTCTTTTAAATAATTTTCTTCTGAAAATGATGTTCCGACAACAAGAGCTACCGGATATACACATAAAAAAGAATATACTATAAATATGAAATTGAAAATCGCATTGCTTGCCGATGAAATTCTATTCATATTATTCTTTCGCTTTTTAAGTTTCATTAAATACAACCCCTTCTTTAAAACAATGCTCTGGTATCATCTACTTTTGTTACAATATAATTTGTAGTCAGAACCAAAACAAAGCCTATTATAGATTGCAAGAATCCAACTGCAGATGCCATTCCGATATCGTTATTTTGTTGTAATGCCGTATATGTAAATGTGTCAATCGTGTTTGTAACCGGAAGAAGAACTCCAGATCTCATTGGGACGTTATAAAACAGTCCAAAATCAGAGTTAAACATTTTACCAATCGCTAATATAGTAAGAATTGTAATAATAGGAGCCAGCGATGGCAATGTTATTTTCATTGCTTGCTGGAATTTATTTGCACCGTCTATAGCAGAAGCTTCGTATATTTCAGAATCAATACCCACAATAGCCGCTAAGTACATAACACTATTATAACCGGTCGCTTTCCACACCGCTAAGAACACGAGAATCCACGGCCAATATTTAGGTGACTGATACCAGTTCACTTTATCCATACCAAGTGCAGCTAATATTGTATTATTTGCAACGCCCAAATCATAGTTTAGCATAGCAAACACTAAATAACTCACTACAACCCACGACAAAAAATATGGAAGAAACATTACCGTTTGATACACTTTGGCTGTGCGTCTATTATTCATTTGACTAAGTAATAAGGCAAATGTAACCGGAATCACAACTCCTAATACAATAAACGCCAAGTTATAAAGCAACGTATTTCTTATAATAATAAAAACGTCCGGATTATTGAATAAAAATTCAAAATTTTTGAGTCCTGCCCAGTCACTTCCCAGAATACCTTTAGAATAGTCAATGTTTTTAAATGCTATAACAAGCCCAAACATGGGTAAATAACAAAAAACAAGTATACATAAAAGTCCCGGCAAAACCATAATAAGATATTCCCAATTTTGTTGTAAATATCGTAAAACTCTATTTTTGCTAACCCCTTCAGCTTCAAGTGGCAGCCTACGTTCGATTTTCCCTAACAACTATCTCGTCCCCCTTCATATTCTATATCATTTTAGTCTATAGTACAATTATAGTACTCATATTAGTCATTTTCAATAAACATACTTGCTAAATAAGTCACTATATTGCGTTTTTTTAAAAAATAGCACAAAAATAGCACAAAAAGAACTTTCTATGATTTCGCTAAAACTCACGATATCATAGAAAGCTCTTTTTATATCATTAATTTATTGATGTTTCATAAACGCTGTTGGTGTTTCACCCGTAATTTTTTTAAAAAGCCTTGAAAAATAATTTGTATTATCAATTCCCACAAGCTCTGATACTTCATTTATTTTATACTTGCATTCAAGTAATAATTCTTTAGCTTTTTCAATCCTTACTTCGTTTATATAATCGAATAAATTCTTACCTGTTTCTTTTTTGAAAATACGGCTGGTATGAAAAGAACTTATATAAATATGTTCAGAAATGTCATTAAGCGTTATTTGCTTCATATAATTTTCGTTTATATAAGCTATTATTTTCTTAGCACGGATACCTATAAGATTTTCATCAATATAATTAGATTTATCTGTTAAGTTTTTTATCGCTATCCGAAGCACCCCATTTAGTTCATCGACATTATCAAGGCTTTTTATCATATCTTCAAATCCCGAGGAATTACTTACATCTATTTTATCCGCCGAATATATATCTTTTCTCAGCTCTTGCATGTACAAAAGAATTTGAATATAAAAACTTTTAAGCAGGTTAATATTATTAATATCTGTGCTTTTAGATATATCCTCTAACTTTTCCAATGCATTTTTTATCTCGTTTTCAGAATTATTTTCTATGCCATCGCACAATTCTTCCTTTGCTTTTAATAATTCATCACAGATATTTCTATTCTCATCATATCCTAAAATATCCGAAAAAGCAATAACGATATTTTCACCAAGCGTTTTAATATATGATAAAGCTTTCTTGCTTGATTGATACAACATAAAGAAATCGTTTTTTGTATTTCCAATCATACTTATTGCAATATTTGCATTTACATTATACTTTTCATTGATTTTTGAAAGGAGATGATTAAACAAATCGCTTAAATCCTTTTTGCTATATTTGTTCTCATCATTTTTTAGAATTATCGCTCGTATATTCTCATCTAAAAAATATAATAATAATCGTCTTTATTTAAAATATTTCCAAGAAACTCATCAACCTCTTTTTCTTCAACATTATTTGTGTAATGCTCTAATATTTCAATTAAAACAAGATTAAAGCAATTAATTTCTATTCCATAATCTTCAATAAAAATTTTGTATCTTGAATTTATATCATCTGTGAGCGTTTCACACAGCATGTCGCCTAAAATTTTCTCTTGGATATACGAAATATTATTGCTCGAAAGCTCCTCGATAGTTCTGTTTTTTTGCATTTGCCATCTCTCTTTATCAATGCTTTCAGCCGCCTTTGAAAGTAATTCAACTATTTCAGCATTCTTTATAGGCTTTAAAATAAATCCAAAAGCCCCGAGCTGGATAGCTTTTTGGGCATATTCAAAGTCTCTGTAGCCCGTTAAAATAATAATCTTAGCATTCGGAACGACATTCTTTATTTTTTCAATCATTTCAAGCCCGGTCATTCGATTCATACAAATATCCGTTATTATTATATCAGGTTTATGCTCGGTAATTTTAGCGATTCCATCTAATCCATCTCCAGCTTGGTCACAGACAAAATATTCGCCATCAGCGTCATTAATAGTTTTCATCATAGAGCGTCTTATTAATGGTTCATCATCAACTAAAAGTATTTTATACAATGTCATCACCCTCACTAATATTCAGTTTAAATCTTACCGTTATCCTTGTAAATTCTCCTATTTCGCTTTCAACCATCAATCCATAATCGTTTCCGCATAATAACCGTATACGCCTATTTACATTTTCCATTCCGATTCTTTCATTATTTTCCTCTTCATCAAAGTACATGTTATTATCAATATTAAAGCTCTCATTAAGCTTATCTACATTTTCTTTTTCTATACCAACGCCATCATCTACTACTTCTATAATTAAATCGTCGCCCTGTATATAGCTTATTATCTTTAAAATTCCGTTTCTGTGGCTTGGCATAATGCCATGATATACTGCATTTTCAACAATAGGCTGAAGTATAAGGCTTGGTATCATAATATTTAAAGTATTGTCATCAATTTTTTTAATAAACCTTATTTTTTCTTCAAATCGAACTTTTAAAATATAAATATAGTTGTCGATATGAACAAGTTCTTTCGATAATGGAATTAATTTACTATCACGTCCCATGCTCTGTTCTAATATATCTGATAATGCTGTTATCACATTAGATATTTCAGGAATATCATTTAAATGTGCCATGCTATTTATAGATTCAAAAGTATTAAAAAGGAAATGCGGATTTATTTGTGCCTGTAACATTTTCATGCCTATATTTTTCTTGATAATCTGGTCACGATAGTTTCTGTTTATAAGCATTTTAATCCTTTGTGTCATATTATAAAAACTTTTATATAACATTCCGATTTCATCTGTTCTTTCTATATCCTTATCTATATGCTTATCTATAAAATCATCGTTCTCTTTCCATAGATTCATAACATGCGATAAGTTTATTACGGGCTTTAGAAATTCTTTCTTAAAGTACCAATTAAAGAGAAATAGTATTAAGGTTGACAAAATGCAAAGCATCGCCGTATATCTAATTAGCAAAAGTACATTCGCATATAATCCCTTTAATTCAACGTTACTTACAACATACCAATTAGGTTCTGATAATTTTGAAAATAGAATCATATCACCTTTATTTCTAATTATACCTTCATTATTAGTCTTAATTGTTTCAAAATTTAAATCATCTATGTTTTTAATATTACCATTATTATTTCTATTTATAACAATATTCTCTTTAGATAAAATCGAAAATGTTTGAGTGGTACCAATATTAAATTCTTGATTTATGCTGGAAAATATATTCTCGTCAATTTGAAAAATAAGAAGTCCTGCTTCTTCGAAAGTATGTGGATTATATACTGTCCGTGCGAAAAAAATATTGCTTACTTTGTCACCATAATAGTCAACATACCAAACAGATTTACCATTTTTCTCTTTCGCCATTTTATATATTTTATTATATGACTCGGAATTATACTTATATATCATATTTTGCTTTTTATAGGTTGAAAAGTTATTGACACCTATTTGCAAACTCACTGCTGTAATATCATTTTTAGACAAAATAATTCTTTGAATCACCTTTTGTATCTGTTCTTTCTCATTTTTGTCCATTATTAGTTTCTTATCAAAATTACCGTTGAAAATATCAAATATATTATTATCATACATAATTTCTTGCGAAGTGTAAAACACATTTTCAAAATGCTTTTGCAAATCCGAACTAATATAATTTAGGGAATTGGTAGTATAATCAATAGATTGCATTCGTATAATTGTTGCTGAAATAGCGGTTGACATTATTCCAATTATTAATATAGGAACAAATATCTGAAATGCCGTAAATATTCGCATTTTAATCTTTATTGAACTATTTGAAAAAACTGAAAAAATTTTAAGCTTTTTAATGACAACCACCCCCTAGCATTATTCAAACATTGATAACGCCTCATTCCACACCTGTCTTTCATCGACAGTTCCGGTCATAATATCTTGAAATCGTTCTTTTATTACCGACTGCCATACAATGTCTTTTACTATATTCTGTGGCATGAGTGTAATCTCTCCGGCGGTGGTTAAAACCACCGACCTATCCGTCGTTAATTTATCCAAAACAGGCGGAACCTTAGTCTTAATCGTTACAAACGTTTTTGCATTGTTTAAAAATTCCAACGATGTTTTAGGTGACGTTATATATTTTAAAAGTTTCAAAGTCTCATCATGCTTATTTTCATAAGCCTCTGTAGTAACAAAGTATGTAGATGCCCCCGGACCATACGCTATAGTAGGGTGAGTGCTTCCGTTATTTATAGACGGGAAAGCAATGATATCAATATTCATATCATTTATGCTTTTCATTGTAACAGACGAATAATTCTGATTCTGATTCTGGTTTCTATATTCAAGCTCCTCTAGCATAT
>JAVXFE010000055.1:7961-9866 GCA_036658075.1 Oscillospiraceae bacterium | reverse complement strand
GAAGAAAGCGATTGGGACGATGGTTGGTATGCGGATGTTACATATTGCAAAAAAGATAAAAAAGCATACTATGCTTACGAAAAAAATCTTTTCATTCTGCAAAACCAATTGAATATGGAATTGTTTCGAAGAGCTGACACTTCTAATGAGGATGCGTGGTATACCGAAATAAGCCTAAAAATTTTCCCCGAATCTGAAATAACACCAAAGGGCAATTCTTGTCAAACGGTCAGGTATTATCAAAAAACAGATGAGTATCTTTTATATTTTTCGGCAGGAATAAATACCCCACGGGCATATATTCTTCTTAACACAAAATATATGTCAGAGCAGGAGTTAATCAAAAAATTAAAGCCGATTGTTGAAAAATACGGTAAAAGATTGGAGGTTAACATATGAGATATTATCCAATTGGTACGGTTGTCACTTTAAGAGATGGCGAGCGGCCGATAATGATATATGGAAGAAAACAAGTTCAAGCAGATACAAATTCTATTTGGGACTATGTTGCATGCATTTATCCTGAAGGAAACATAAATGATGAATTTACCGTGTTTTTTCAACAAGAAGAAATCGAAAACGTTCTTCATATGGGTTATTGTTGTGACGAAGAAGAGATTGTGCAAGAATTACTAAATCAAGATTAATGCTTTAATATATAAAGCCCCTTAGGAAATCCTGAATAACCAGTATTTCGGATTTCTAAGGGGCTTTGCGTTTGAAAAGATTTTTATTTAAATTAGAATATGCTATAGATTATTTTTGCGGCTTCGGCACGTGTGACTCTTTGATTTGGCTTTATTGAACCGTCGGGATAACCGCTCATGATTCCCTGCCCTATAATTACTTTCATGCTATCCATTGCCCACCATGGAATGTCATCTTTATCTGTGGCAACGATATCAGAAGCCTTTAAACCACCAGGCAACAAACGTTCAGTCGCTATTGCAAATTCAAGGCGTTTTACGTCTGCGGTTGGGTTAAAGTAAACCTTATCGCCGACCAACTGCCCTTTCATAATCCCAAGTGAATGCAGGGCCTTAACCTGATTTGATGCCCAAAATGGAATGCTCCAGTTATCTTCAAACGGTAGAAATATGTCAGTGTATTTTGCGACGTCTATACCAAGATAATTGCAAAGCATACAAGCAAGTTCGGCACGAGTTACGCCTTTCCCAGGTAAAAATTCCATTTTCCCGCTAGAATCAGGGCTGCCCTTTAGGATTCCATTTGTAGCAAGGTATGAAATATAACCCTCTGCCCAATGCCCTTTTATATCACCAAATGAAATTTTTGAGGTTTTTAAATCTCCGATATCAAAATGTTTCATTGCACTATAACCCATGGCGTCAGTGGTGAAAATTGATATTCCGTGCGGTGCTTTATAAAAATCAGTAGGATATTCATAAGATAGAGTTCCTGTCGCCGAATTGAATTCAAAAGCGGTTTCACGTCCATCAACTTTAAAAGTTATCATTGATGCATCAATAGTGGAGCGGGGACTTGTCAATGTGGCAGTGAAGGAAGCTTCATTTGCGGTGCCTTCGATGGTTGGATAATTGTTTTGGTTAACATTTAGCTCTTCATTTGTAACTGTGGTCGCAATTTCATAAATGCACCCACCGGAGCTAACTTTAATATTTCCTGTTGCACCCGGAATGTTTGAAGCAGTAAAAAAGCCACGGTCGTCAATGGTTCCGACTTCTGTCGGGACTTCCCATGCAAAGCTATAATCCTGTGCGGTGATTTGAACTCCATCTACAAATGCAGCAGCCGTGAGGTTTATACTTTCTCCACGTTTTATGTTTAATTTGGTGATTTGTGCGCCTGTGTCTTCGCTTTTCACTGAAATTCCAGTTGGAGTTTTAACGACGTTTAGCATTGTGGAAGCTGTTGCACTTCCTG
>JAVXFE010000055.1:0-7951 GCA_036658075.1 Oscillospiraceae bacterium | reverse complement strand
TGCCGGAAACATAAACCTCGCCTTCTCCACGTGCGGTTAAGATTCCGTTTTCATCAACTCCGCTTTTTTCCCACCATTCTGTGCCGGAGGCGGGCGTGTCATTTTCAATAGAATATGTTATGGGTTCGGTTATGGTTGCCTTCCCATAGGCACTGTCCAGAGCGGAACACCAGAGCTGCACGGTAGAACCTGAAAGGACTTTGTCGCCATATGGGAAAATATTAAGGCGATAAGGAATCCCTGAATACGAGTTCATTTTTTGAAGGAATATGAAGTTCGAACATGCACGCAAGGCACCTTCTGAAGGGGAGTTTAAGATTTTAAAATCTGTGGTTTCAGGGTAAACTCCGCCCATCGTGGTAGAACCACCACCATCTAAATTTACGGCATCGACGCATCCCAACTCTAACATTCTTTGTGCTAAGGTTTCTTTCCGTGCGCCAAAGCTATAACCACTTTGACGTCCATCTAATGTATAAAAAATGATATTTCCATTTTCTTTTATTCCAACGGCTGTACGTGGAGCGGCACTTTCATCTTCAACGGCAATCTTTCCGTCTCTAACCAAAGTTCCACCTAGGCACCCTGTGGCATATTTAGCACTTAACCATCTTTCGTCACCTGTCGCCTCACCGGTGTCAATAGTGACAGTTTCGCCAACAACGAGATTTTGTAGGTTGTCCTTTAACTCTTGCGGAGCGTCTGCTGAAACGCTAAGGATAATTTTACCTTGTGGTATAGGAACAGAACCATCGCCTTCTGAAATCCCTTCAACAACCGCCGTGACACTGTTGTTTAATCTAAACTGGTCGGAAACGTTCCCAAGGGTTACGTTTATTCCCCAACCTTCAGACATAGTCTTGTCGCCATAACGGCTATCGAACAAGTATATAAACCAAGGCTGGCGATATTTGTTGATACATCCAACCGAAAAATTACCGTTTCTGCTTTTTAGGAGCGTATCGATTGCGAGAGTGGAAATAAAAGCTGTTCCGTCAGCGTTAAAGCCGATTGCGGGCATGTAGCCTGTATCTTTTGTAAGAACACTTCCATCGATAATTGTATGACTCATTGGAACGCCTGTTTTAAAAGAGAAGAAGTCGGCATTAATTCCCATTGCGGTATTTATCCCTAAAGAATTAAGCGAATTATTCGCCTGTGACAACGTTCGTTTGCCATAAACTGAGGTTCCGTTGGCAATAATAGGTAAGACGTCAGAGTTTGGTGTATATTCAAAATAATTTTCAACTTGTTGTCCAACGCTATCTTGTGGACTTATAAAGGAATTTTTTACATATGTTGTGCCTTGGGCGAATTCTTGCTGTGTATGTCCGGATAAATCGCCTAAAACAGCGGCATGTGCGGTAGGTGAGAGTAGTAATGCACAAATTATTGTGCTTAAAATTATTTTTTGTAGTGACTTTTTAAAATGATGAAATTTCATAGTAATTTCCTTCCCTAAAGTGTTGACAGCTTGTATTTTATATGGTATACTAGCTATCTGTTTATCATGCATTCTTGTGCGGTTTTATCTAAAACCCTTTAAAATAAAGATGTTTTTAAAAACACAAGAACTGTATTATAACACGAAAATTCAATTTTCGCAAGAGAATTAAAAATTTTTTTAGAACCATTTTCTTCATTAGAAATATTAGTTAATAACGGTTACGATTTTTGTAACTTTTTTATAAAGCGATTTTTGAAAGTTTGCTAATCTTGCTTACGGACAAAATAGCACTTATACAGGGACGATAAAGTTGTACATGGATTACGAGGCGGTAATCAACGACATCTTGCACGTTGCCTGATAAATAATTTTAACGAGGTGATCGATTTTATGGCACAGCCGGCTAAAAGCGATTTGGGAGTTCACGAGGTTCATTTAGGCAAGAACACCCGTATGAGTTATGCTAAAATTAATGAGGTTTTGGAAATGCCTAATCTTATTGAGATTCAAAAAAACTCATATGATTGGTTTTTAAAGGATGGATTAAAAGAGGTTTTTCATGATGTTTCGCCTATTGCGGATTATACAGGGAACCTTATACTTGAATTCATCGATTATAGACTTGATTCTGAGCCTAAGTACGATATTGAGGAATGCAAAGAAAGAGATGCTACATATGCGGCGCCTCTTAGAGTTAAAGTAAGGCTTATTAACAAGGAAACAGGCGAGGTCAAGGAACAGGAAATCTTTATGGGTGACTTCCCACTTATGACACCTGCTGGTACGTTTATAATCAATGGTGCTGAGCGTGTTATCGTGTCTCAGCTTGTTCGTGCGCCCAGTGTTTATTATTCGCAAGATTACGATAAAATCGGCAAGGAACTTTTCTCAGCACAGGTAATTCCTAACAGAGGTGCGTGGCTTGAATATGAAACGGACAGCAACGACATCTATTATGTAAGAATCGACAGAAACCGCAAAATGCCGGTTACTGTTTTAGCACGTGCGTTGGGTTTTGGTACAGATGCACAGATTACTGAACTTTTCGGTGAAGATGAGCGTCTTTTAGCTACCATGGAAAAGGATACGACAAGCACATGCGAAGAAGGACTTCTTGAAATTTATCGGAAACTTCGACCGGGTGAACCACCTACGGTTGATAGCGCACGTTCGCTTATTACAAATCTTTTCTTTGATCCTAAGCGTTATGATTTAGCAAAGGTTGGACGATATAAATTTAATAAAAAGTTAAGGCTTTCAAACCGTATAATAGGTCAAACATGTGGTAGTTCGGTTGTTGACTTGGAAACCGGTGAGATTATTGTTGCCGAAGGTGAAAAAATCACAAAAGAGATTGCGGCACATCTTGAACTTGCAGCGATAAACGTTGTAATCATTGATGCGGATGGCGTTAAAACAAAAGTTATTTCTAACGCTATGGTTGATATGAAAGAATATATCGAAAATAAGCTTGCGGTAAAGCTTAACTATAACGTTCGAGATTGTGGGATTACGGATCGTGTTAGATGTAGTACGCTTCTTGAACTTTTAGAAAAGCATTCTGATCCTAATTCTGAAGAATTTAAAATTGAAGTTAATGAGCAACGTGATGAACTTATGCCACGACATATTTTAACGGATGATATTTTGGCATCAATTTCATACATTGGAAACCTTGCAAATGGCGTTGGCAGTATTGATGATATTGACCATTTAGGGAACCGTCGTTTAAGAAGTGTTGGTGAACTTCTTCAAAATCAGTTTAGAATCGGGTTATCTCGAATGGAACGTGTTGTTCGTGAAAGAATGACAATTCAAGACCTTGACGTAATCACGCCACAAACTTTAATTAACATTCGCCCTGTTACATCTTCGATAAAAGAATTCTTTGGTTCGTCACAGCTTTCACAGTTCATGGACCAGATTAATCCTTTAGGAGAGCTTACGCATAAAAGAAGGTTGTCGGCATTGGGACCTGGCGGATTGTCAAGAGAACGTGCGGGATTCGAAGTCCGTGACGTGCATCATTCTCATTATGGACGTATGTGTCCTATTGAGACGCCTGAAGGACCCAACATTGGACTTATCAACTCACTTAGTGGGTTTGCGAGAGTTAACGAATATGGGTTTATTGAAACGCCATACAGAAAAGTTAATCATGAAACAGGCATAATCACCAACGAAGTTACGTATATGACCGCTGATGTCGAGGATGGTTTTTACGTTGCCCAGGCGAATGAGCCTTTGGATGAGAATAACCGTTTCATAAATAAAAAAGTTGTTACAAGATATAAAGATGAATTCCTTGAAGTTTCTCCTGGAAAAGTTGACTATATGGATGTATCTCCGAGACAGGTTATGTCTATTGCAACAGCGATGATTCCTTTCCTTGAAAATGATGATGCTAACCGTGCCTTGATGGGTTCAAACATGCAAAGACAGGCGGTTCCGCTACTTATTACTGAATCGTCAATCATTGGAACCGGTATGGAATATAAGGCTGCTCTTGATTCGGGTGTTTGTATATTGGCAAAAGAGTCAGGTGTTGTTGAGAAAGTTTCAGCAAAAGAAATCGTTGTTAAAAATGACAGCGGGACAAAAGACACATATCGTTTAGTTAAATTTACACGAAGCAACCAAGGTACATGTATAAATCAACGTCCAATAGTTGACCATGGTGAAAGAGTTGAGGCTGGTGCTATTATAGCTGATGGTCCATCTACCAAAAATGGTGAAATTGGACTTGGAAAGAATATTCTCATGGGATTTATGACATGGGAAGGCTATAACTATGAGGATGCTATTTTAATTAATGAAAAACTCGTTAAAGAAGATGTTTTTACATCTATTCATATAGAAGAATACGAAACTGAAGCACGTGACACAAAGCTTGGACCTGAAGAAATTACCAGGGATATACCAAATGTTGGCGATGATGCACTTAGAGACCTTGATGAACGTGGGATTATTCGAATTGGTGCTGAAGTTGAAAGTGGCGATATCTTAGTCGGAAAAGTTACACCTAAGGGTGAAACTGAACTTACAGCGGAAGAAAGATTATTGCGTGCTATATTTGGTGAAAAAGCTCGTGAAGTTCGTGATACGTCACTTAGAGTTCCACATGGTGAATATGGAATTATTGTTGATGTGAAAGTGTTTACAAGAGGTAACGGAGACGAGTTACCGCCTGGAGTTAATCAAGTGGTTCGTTGTTATATCGCACAAAAGAGAAAAATTTCTGTTGGTGATAAAATGGCTGGTCGTCATGGTAACAAGGGTGTAATTTCTCGTATTTTACCTGAAGAAGATATGCCATTCTTACCTGATGGAACGCCTCTACAAATCGTTCTTAACCCTTTGGGAGTACCTTCACGTATGAATATAGGGCAGGTTTTGGAAGTCCATTTGGGATATGCCGCAAAGGCTTTGGGATGGAAAATTGCCACGCCTGTTTTTGATGGTGCAAACGAGGAAGATATCATGGACGCACTTGAGGCGGCAGGATATAATCGAGACGGTAAAACGGTTCTGTATGATGGACGAACAGGCACTCCGTTTGATAACAGAGTTACAGTTGGATATATGCATATCTTGAAACTTGCCCATCTTGTAGATGATAAGATTCATGCACGTTCTACCGGTCCTTACTCACTTGTTACGCAACAGCCACTTGGCGGTAAAGCCCAGTTTGGTGGTCAACGTTTCGGAGAGATGGAAGTGTGGGCGCTTGAGGCTTATGGTGCCGCATATACATTACAGGAAATCCTTACGGTTAAGTCTGATGATGTTGTGGGTCGTGTTAAAACTTATGAGGCTATCGTTAAAGGTGAGAACGTTCCGGAACCTGGTGTTCCTGAATCGTTTAAGGTTTTGATAAAAGAACTTCAAAGTTTGGCTCTTGATATAAAAGTTTTAGATGGTGACGGAAATGAAATCACTTTACGTGAATCATTGGATGATGAACCTGAAGATTTGCATGTTGATATTACCGGTACAGAAAACGATTCAGAGGATTTGCCAAAAAGCGGTGAAACAGAAAAAGTCATTAATATAGATGATATTTTAATCGATGTTGAAGAGGTTGACGATGAAGTTGAAGATGAAGTTGAAAAAATCCTTGGTGAAATAGTAAATCCGAAAGTGGCAGAAACTGAAAGCGTTGATATTTTTGACGAAGTCGACGAGATTCAATCAATCGATGAAATCGCTGAAGCAGAAGATTTTGACGACGACGATGATGACGATGATGATATATTTTAAAATATGATGCGAATATTCTGCATTATTTCACGATTGTTTGTTAAGCTCACGGCAGACAATAATCGAAAATTGTGAGCCCGAAAGGAATGGTCGTTATGAGCGAATATCAAAATTTTGAAGCTATTCAAATCGGACTTGCTTCGCCTGAAAAGATTAGAGAATGGTCCAGAGGCGAAGTAAAAAAGCCGGAAACTATAAATTATAGAACACTTAAACCCGAAAAAGATGGACTTTTTTGTGAACGTATTTTCGGACCACAAAAAGACTGGGAGTGTCATTGCGGTAAGTATAAACGTGTTAGATATAAGGGCGTTATTTGTGACCGTTGTGGAGTTGAGGTTACACGTTCAAAGGTTAGACGTGAGCGTATGGGACACATTGAACTTGCTGTTCCTGTTTCGCATATTTGGTATTTTAAGGGCATCCCATCTCGTATGGGACTTATCCTAGACATGTCGCCTCGTGCACTTGAAAAAGTTCTGTATTTTGCAGCATATGTGGTAATCGATCCGGGCAGAACGTCTCTTTCTCAAAATCAGATTTTATCCGAGAAGGAATATAGAGAATATAAAGAGAAGTACGGCGATATGTTTACCGCTGGAATGGGTGCAGAAGCTGTTCTTGAAATGCTTAGAAACATTGACCTTGATTCACTTTATGAAGAACTACAAGCTGATTTAGAAAGTGCAAAAGGACAAAAGAAGATTAGAACTGTGCGTCGTCTTGAAGTTGTTGAAGCTTTTAGACATTCAGGAAACTTGCCTGAATGGATGGTTTTATCTGTTGTCCCTGTAATACCACCTGAAATTCGCCCTATGGTGCAACTTGACGGCGGACGTTTTGCAACATCTGACTTAAACGATTTGTATAGACGTGTAATAAACCGAAATAATCGACTTAAAAGATTGCTTGATTTGGGTGCTCCTGAAATCATTGTTAGAAATGAGAAGAGAATGCTCCAAGAAGCTGTTGATGCTTTAATCGATAACGGCAGACGTGGACGTCCTGTTACGGGACCCGGAAATAGACCATTAAAATCTTTATCTGACATGTTAAAGGGTAAACAGGGTCGTTTCCGTCAGAACTTGTTAGGTAAGCGTGTTGATTATTCAGGACGTTCGGTTATTGTTGTAGGACCTGAACTTAAAATTTATCAATGTGGACTTCCTAAAAAAATGGCTCTTGAACTATTTAAGCCGTTTGTTATGAAACGTTTGGTTCATGATGGATTGGCACATAATATTAAATCTGCAAAACGTATGGTTGAACGCATAAAGAGCGAAGTTTGGGACGTTTTAGAAGATGTTATTTCTGAACATCCGGTACTTCTTAACCGTGCGCCGACACTTCATAGGCTTGGTATCCAGGCGTTTGAACCTGTATTGGTTGAAGGAAAGGCCTTAAAACTTCACCCACTTGTATGTACAGCTTTTAATGCTGACTTTGACGGTGACCAAATGGCTGTCCATCTTCCACTTTCAGCAGAGGCACAGGCAGAGGCTAGAATTCTTATGCTTTCGGCAAACAACCTCATTAAGCCACAAGATGGTAAACCGGTAACCGTTCCGACACAGGATATGGTACTTGGAAGTTATTATCTTACTCTTAAAGATGATAGAGAAATCGGAACAGGCAAAACTTTTGGCTCATTTAATGAAGCTACACTTGCTTATTATAATGGAGCGGTTGCATTACATGCACCAATCCGTGTTCGTATTACAAAAATGATTGATGGTGTTTCAAAGACCGGAATCATTGATGCAACAGTAGGACGACTCATATTTAATGAAAAGATTCCTCAGAACTTAGGCTTTATTGACCGAAGTGATCCAAATCATGAACTCGATTTGGAAATCGGAGATAATGTTTTGGTTCGTCCAAAGGTAAAGGCTCTTATTGATGATATGGTTGAACCTGGTGTGGACAAGAAGATATTGGGTAAGATTATTGACGCCAGCATAAAAGTTAATGGAATTACTGATACTGCTACCTTATTGGATGACATAAAAGAAATGGGATATAAGTATTCTACAATTGGTGCTGTTACGGTTGGTGTATCGGATATGAAAATTCCAAAAGAGAAAAAAGCCTTGCTTAAACATGCAGAAGAAGAGATTGAAGTTGTTGTTAAAAACTTCCGTCGTGGTCTTTTGACTGATGAAGAACGTTATACAAAGGTTATAAATATCTGGAATGAAACCTCAAATAAGGTTACAAACGCACTTATGGATAACCTTGAACAAC
>JAVXFE010000054.1:9616-9894 GCA_036658075.1 Oscillospiraceae bacterium | reverse complement strand
TCCGTTATTTATCATGTTGCAATATCCATAAAAATAATATACAATTTGTGGAACAAGTCGTCCCCAATTTATAGAATTTGCCGAGGATAAAGCATATTTTTTCTTTAGCAATTCAGCTTTAATTTCATCATTCGTAAATATTTCTTTAACGCCATTTTGTGCATCATCAAAATTACCTTCAATGCCGGAAACCGAAACATTTTTTCCGTCCTGAGTAATCATTTGCAATTTTTGAATATCGCTAACACCTTCAGCAGGATAAAAAACGATTATTTTTG
>JAVXFE010000054.1:0-9606 GCA_036658075.1 Oscillospiraceae bacterium | reverse complement strand
TGCCTTTAATGTTTTTAAAACCTTCCAATGCAGCCTTACCCGTATCTCCAGATGTCGCAACCAAAATAACGATTTCTTTATTTTCACCTGTTTTTTTCATAGCTGTAGTCATAAAATATGGTAAAATTTGAAGTGCCATATCTTTAAATGCACACGTAGGTCCGTGCCAAAGTTCCAAAACGAACTTGTTATCGCCGATTTTTACAACAGGTGCAATTTCATCTGTGTCAAATTTTCCACTGCCATAAGCACCTTTTGTGCATGCAGAAAGTTCAGCAACTGAAAAATCGGTTAAAAATTTCTTCAAAATTTCAGTAGATAATTTAACGTAGTCAAACTTTGTCATCTTTTTAATTTCAGCCAAGGTAACATTCGGAATTTCGTTTGGAACAAACAATCCGCCTTCTTCAGATAAACCTCTCTTAATAGCTTCGGCTGAACTTAATTTCAAATTTTTATTTCTAGTACTTGTATATTGCATCATATCAAACCTTTCATCTATAATTGTACCCATAAATAAAGGGAACTGTTTAGAGGCATCTGCCACTACCCAAGTCCCCTTACTTTATCATACTTAATTCAATTAGTCAATATATTTTTTCAAATTCACACCCGCTGAGTCAGCTTCTGCACTAACCATCATGGTAAATGAAACATCAAACTTCTTTTCAAGCTTTTCAAGAGCTAAAACAAATCCCTCTAAATCGCCAATTTTAGCAGCAGGAACGCTTTTAAACACACTGTCAATAAATATGTGTGTAACATCAAAATCTTGTGCAATAATTCCACAGATAAGACCTTCAAACATATCCATATTTTTAATATCAAAATCCTCAGTATTAACCATTCTTACTTTGCGGTCGATGTCATGGATTAAACGGTTTCCCTCTGTAATGCAAACAACATTTCCATTTTCAATATTTAATGCGGCATTAACTGCAGTAATAAGTTTTTTTGTTTTCCCACTGCCTTTTAAACCAATATGTACCTTTATCATATTATAACCACCCTTCTTATAATGATGTTATTTTATTTTAACATAGAACTAGAAATATAACAATACTTTTTTTAAAAATAATTTTAAATATTTACAATTATTTAATTCTAGCTTCTAAAGATTCTTTTTCGTTTTCATATCCAGGCTTTCCTAAAAGTGCAAACATGTTCTTTTTATAGCTTTCTACGCCCGGTTGATTAAATGGATTTACACCTAACAAATATCCGCTTATTCCACAAGCTTTTTCAAAGAAATACACAAGCTGACCTAAAGTATATTCATCAAGACTTTTAATTTTAATAATAAGGTTTGGAACTCCACCGTCGGTGTGTGCAAGCGAAGTGCCTTCAAACGCTTTTTTATTTACAAAATCCATAGTTTTTCCGGCTAAGAAATTTAAACCGTCAACATCTCCTGGTTCCTCTGTAAGTTCAATGTCGGTTTTTGAATTTTCAACATACAAAATTGTTTCAAACATCGTTCGAAGTCCATCTTGAATATATTGTCCCATAGAATGCAAATCGGTTGTAAAGTTAACGCCCGCCGGGAAAATCCCCTTTTGGTCTTTACCTTCACTCTCGCCGAACAACTGCTTCCACCACTCGGTAAAGTATTGTAGTTCCGGCTCATAATTAACAAGCATCTCAATGTTTCTACCTTTGCGATGTAAGATGTTTCGAACTGCCGCATATTGATAGCATTCGTTTTCTGAAAGTTCATCTGACTTATAAAGTTCACGTGCATCCGCTGCACCTTCCATTATTTTGTCAACATCGGCACCACATACAGCAATTGGTAAAAGTCCAACAGCGGTAAGAACAGAGAATCGTCCACCGACATCATCAGGAACAACAAAAGTTTCATATCCACATTCATCTGCCAAATTTTTAAGTGCGCCTTTAGCCTTATCGGTCGTGGCATAGATTCTGGATTTTGCACCATCTTTTCCATATTTTTTTTCAAGATAATCCTTTAATATTCTAAACGCAATTGCAGGTTCGGTTGTTGTGCCTGATTTAGAAATAATATTAACAGATACATCTTTTCCATCTATTGTTTCAAGCAGAGAATTTAAATAGTTTGGACTAATATTATTTCCTGCAAAAATAATTTGTGTTTTAGCAGTATAATTAAAAAATGGACCAGTAAGAAAATCAATTGCCGCTTTTGCACCAAGGTATGAACCTCCAATTCCAACAACTACTAAAACGTCAGAATCATTTTGAATTTTAGCTGCAGCCTTTTTAATTCTTGAAAATTCATCTTTATCGTAATTAACCGGAAGGTCTAGCCAACCTAAATAATCATTTCCGGCACCTGTTCCATTATGCAAAGTGTTATGCACGGTTTTAATCTGATCATGCAAGTTATCAATTTCTTCTTGTCCAAGAAAATTAATCGCTCTTTGATAGTTAAAAGTCAAATTTTTATTCATATGCATTCTCCTTATTAATTTAATGAATTTATTTCTTTTCTTATTTTACCATACAATGCAAATTGGTGCAATAGAATAAATCCAAATAATTTAAAAAATTTTTAATTATTTGAATTTATTCTATCTATTTAGTTAAATTCTTAATTCATTTCGTACCATTGCCCCAAATGGTACGCTTCTTCCATTCCATTTTGTGTAAATTTTTTCTGCCGTCATGTATAATTCATTTAATAGTTCAGTTTCAGAGAAAATTTTTGCTCTTTTATTACCTTATATATACATAATATAAACTATTTTTATAAAATATATTTGGCAAGATTTGCAATGTTTTAAGCAATATTATCTTGCAAAAAAAATGCAAAAAAGGCTCCATAAAAAGAGCCTTTTTTGCTGAATAATTAAAAATATTAATGATTAAAATATAGAAAAATTAACCTTTGTTTTGCATATCTTCTTCATACTTTTTAATCATTTTTTTCACCATTTGCCCACCAATTGAGCCAGCTTGCTTAGAAGTTAAGTCTCCATTATAACCACTGTTTAGAGTTACGCCAACTTCACTTGCAGCTTCCATTTTGAACTGCTCCATTGCTGCCTTTGCTTGAGGTACTACATAATTATTGCTACTTGTATTATTAGCCATTTTAAATTCGCTCCTTATGAATAATTAAATTTATTTTTTAAGAATGTTACAATTGTATTTTGTGATATTATTCAATTTATTATCCAAGAAGTTTATTCCAATTTTAGTATGTTTTTAATGTCATATATAAATATGCTATTTTGAGGCTAACAATGATTATTTTTCCAAATTTAAAATTTAAATCTTTTATAAACTTTTTATAGCTTGATTTATTCTTTCTCTCATATTTAAAATATATTCACTATTGCACGGATAATTTTTAAACGTTATTTCATCGCACTCAATAATTTTTAGTACCGCATCCTTGCCTATTGCTTTTTCAAGCAGTTGCATAGCACGCATATCCTGTAAAGCCTCACGTAATACCATGTAACGGATTGACGGAATCGGCGAATCTGCATCAGGGTATACAAGAAAAGAGTCACCCGACGGAAAAGCACTGTCGGCATCGGTAACCAAAAACGGATTGATTTTTCTCTTTGAATACTGCGAATAATAGAAATTATATCCCCATTGTAAAAATCCTATAATATCATATTTGTAAAGCTGGGTTCCTAAAATTCGATTTCTGTATGACGGCATAGACATAAAACGGTTGCTGACGTCCACACATTGAGCGCAACAATAATACGTCCAAAGATTTTTTGCACCACTTTCGATAAATTTATGGATATGATCATTTGATGGAATTGGATTTTCAACAAGTCCGCTTGTATAAAAATCAACCTCCGATAGAGCGTCTATGATTTTATAATTCTTTAACAAATCTGCAACTATATTTTTTGCCTTTTCATAAGTTTCTTTATGTTCTTCGCTTAGAGGCTCATCGGAAATATGAAAATATGTAACTTTATCTATTCCTTTTGTCTCTAGAAAATTTGTAAGATTTGGCAAAAACGTTTTTAAAAATTCATCGTATTCAGGGCAAATTGCCTCATTATTCCAACCGAAAATTTGTTTGTATTCACCGTCCACAGTAGCCATTATTTTTGGGCAATATTTCGCACCCCATTGAGAAAAAAGATGCGACATTTCGAAATATTCAACACCATTTTTAAGACACATGTCTATCCATTTTTCTAAATTTTCAAAACCAAAAGAATATTTAGAACCATTTTTAGAAACATCAACCAATTGGATTGTTGGGCGTTCTCCTCCAACTTTTGTATCAAGCGGTGGTGTGAAAATTGGAGTTAGTATCATGTTTATGCCACCATCTACCGCCATTTTTATGAACTTTTCAATCATTTCCCAATGTTCTCTTGATAACATTTCTAAATTATATTGTACGGCGATACAATCAGCGTGAAACCACTCTGTGTGTATTAAGGTTTGCTTAGGTAGTACAGCATCAATGACTTCGAGTTCAAAAGTTTTGGAAATTTCTGTATTATTATCGTTATTTTCAGAAGGCTCAAATACGATTTTTATTGGATAAATTCCAGCTTTTGTTTCAGGGTTTATTGAAGCTGTTATCCAAATTGCGTGACGTTTTTTGTTTATTATTTCAAATTCTTCCCCTGCCTTTACATCCATTGGATATAAAACATCAGGGAATAAACCCGGCTCGGTTCTTATGTATTTACTATCAAGAAGCTGAGTAAAAACTGGTAATTCAGACGGGACATTTCCAATCTTATATACCGAGATGCAATCAATTAAATCTGATTCGATTTTTAACCTTGCATCAACTTTTATATCTCCATCACAAATATATGCAATTTGATAAGAAAACTTTTCGCCTTTTAGTACGCTTGCATGGGTTATTTCTTCCCATTCTTGATTGTTGGTTAAAAACACTTTTTCAAGTGACGAAAGTTGTTTTAAATTTATTTTCATTTTAAAAATCTCCTTATTTAGTGACTTGTTATATTAAAATTTCTTCAAGTTCTATATTTATTTTATATTTGCTATTTTGTACTAATGAAATTTTTTTCACTTTTTCATTTTTGGGTATTTCAAAGGCGGTGCGGTAGAATATTTCGCCATTACGTTCTTCTATATCACATGTAAATGTACTTTCAAAAATTTGTGCATCATAAACCATGTTTTCGTTGTCATTTGCCTTGTTAATTTCAAAGCTACCCTGTGCAGTTCCAATGTTCAAGTTATAATAAAGTGGTATTTCAATTTCGTGTCCAGACTCAAACAAAACAACATATTTTCCAAGATAATCGTCGTTTTTATCAATATAAAATCCGTCGACAAATGGCATATGGTTTTTATAAATTTTAGTACGATGTACCACAGAAAAATAATTTTCATACTCCCTTAAATGATAAAGATAAATATCATGTGCGACCATGAGTGCATTTTCTTTGAATTTATCCTCATTAAAAGATTTGTTAAACTGCATATAAGCTGAATATCCAATATTCATTAGAACTGAATTTCTTTGCATATGTGAAAGATTTAATAAGCTCCAATTTGATATAGAAATTCCTTTATAATTATGCTTTCGCATTTCCCAATCACGCATGCAAATTCCGTCAAAGTTGCCCATAATCGTCTTAAAGTCACGATCAAAAAACTCATTTTCCCACTTAGAGTTTAGACCCCAATACCAATGATAAATTTCCACATCTTTTGGAATTAAATCTATAGCATGAAACGTTGCTGGGACTTCTTCTAAAAACACATTTGAACGCATATTTACGATTACACGTCTACTACCGCCCCATGTTTGTCCATGCATTCCTATAGCGTTTAAAAGCTTATCACCCCATAAAGCAGTGGAAACGCCACGATTTTTTAAATATTCATATATTTTCTTTACATCACCAGCGTATAATTCTCCGGCATCTTTTCCCTTGCATTTATCGCATAGTGCAACTGAAAAGAACTCATCATGACCTATTTGTACAGTTTTTGGATTAAAGACGGAAATCACTTCATCTAATACCGAAAATAATAATTTATAAGATTCCGGATTAGATGGACAATATGTATCAGGTAAATCATCATCTTTTCGTTCACGCAATTCAGGATGATTTACAAGAAGATAATCGCAATGAGATAGTGACGGAACTTCAGGAATGACTTCAAAGCATCTTGCCTCGCAATATGCAATCAAATCTTTAACCTCATTTTGGGTTAAAAAATCCCCACCTCCATTTTCGCAATGTATTGAATTCCTTGCCCATTTGGGGCTATTTTGAATATCCAAACTTTGCCCTTGATATTCTTTAAATCTATTGCAATATTCTATCCAGCCGGCGTTAATTTCAGGATGCTTTTTATATTCCATCGCCCCACCGACCTCAATCATTATCCTATTATAACCATAGTATGTACAAAAGTCAATAAATTCTTTAAAATATTTTATATCTTTCCGTGCAGGCAAATAAACCTTTATTCCACGATATTTTGATATGGGAAAATTGTAGATTATCCCCATATTTATTTGTGCGTTTTTAATATGTCGAGCCACCGCATATGCACCCATAAAAAGTCCGCAATCGCTGTTTGAATATACTGAAATTTCATCAGTTATTTCAATAATATACCCATTGTCATTTTCTTCATAAACATTCCTGAAAGTTTTATTTATTTTTTGTATAATCTCATGCGGGATATTATTAACAAATCTAATAACTGTTTCAAAACTATTGCTCGAAAATTTCGAACGTAAATATTCAATCGCAACTTTATTATTAAGACCTATAATTTTAGCGTTTTTAAGACTAATTTTCTCGTTTTTAAAATATGTATATGTATCTAAAAAGCTCATAAAACCCCTCCTAAATTCCTATAAACAAAGGGGACACATCGTGTCCCCCGCATAAATTTATTATTCTTCAATAGGTGTAAAAATAACATTTAAATTTTCGTCTATTACCGCCGTTCCAATTTGTACATCTCTTCCTTTATCAGATAGGTACATTCCTGGAGCATCTCCTAAACTTAATGTATCCATTACAAAATAAACATCAAACTTTTTGCCAATTAATACAGATTTGTCTTCTAACTTTTTCCCTTTATATTGATCCTGGATTTCAAGTTTTATAGGATATTCAAAAGTTTTTTGATTTTCCAAAGCTGTTTGAAAATCTTGTGTCACCGCTAAACCTTGTGCCATATCGCCTGGCATATATGTAGAAAGCACATCGCATTCACGCATAGCAACACTCATCCAAAAATTCTTATATTTATACTTTGGGTTTCCATGAAAATCAAATCTTAAATTAATATTTCCACTTTCATCAATCTTTGTAGCTTTTATTCCATAATCACCTTTAATGTTCACATCACCTACAAAATAGCGATTCTGACCATCATTTCCCTCTATAGGCATTGCAATTGCAGGTGTTCCGTCAAGTGTTCCTACTGATAAATAAGCTTTATATTTTCCACCGGGCAAAACATCATGGATACGAAAACTTGCCTCATTTTTAATAGGTTCTGCTTTTCCTATTCCTGCAACAGGAAGGTCTTTTACATTAAATTTATCATCTACCATAGTTGAAACAATATTATCGTTTTGGTCTTTTAGCGTAAGTGTTGGATATCCACCATTGTAACATGGTGCTGCCGCAACATTTTTCCAATCAACCTTCATTTTAATTTTATCGTGTACTGTAACTTCAGACTGAATTTGAACTTTTTCCGGCAAAATTCTATAACCTATCCTCATATTTGCAGCTTGTGCAAACTCAGGATTTTCGTTATAAAATTCTCGAACATAACCATGAAGTCCTAAATAAGTCCCATGAACCTTATCAATCCAATCCACAAGTCCCATACCATCTCCCCAATTGTCAACTCTTTTCATTTCACTATAATGCTCAGGTTCCATAACAATTGGTGCTTGTTGCCAAATTCCATCAGCTAATGCAACATCCTCTTCACGAATAAAACGCATATTACCATCGATACCCGCATATCCATCATTTCGAAGCCCAAATTTCATATTTATAATATCGCCTTTAATCTCTTCAGTAAACCTATCGTTAAAGCCAAACCCCAAATCATCAAGCACGATTATGGACGTCTTTTTAAAATGTTTGCGATGAAGTTCCATGTGTTTCAAAACTTCTTCAGGAGTAAGGTTATATAATGAATTTCCAGTATGACCTTCTCCCCATAAACCAATTGAACCTATATCTATGTACGCAATATTGGGATTTCCATCATATCTTTTTGCTACTTCTCCCAAAAAATCATCTAAATGTTTTAAGAATACTTCATCATTATAGTACGGCATGGCTAGCCTTCCGTCATCCCACCAGTGAATTTTTGCACCATCATCAAACACCCATTTTGGAGTAGCATAGACATAACCTGTTTCGGACGCAGTGAATCTTAATGAAACCTGCTTACCCTTTTTACTGAACTTTTGTATAATTCCATCTATAATACTAAAATCATACACGTCTTTTTCAGGTTCTACAACAGACCACGGAACACGAATATAAATATTAGAAAGCCCTTCTATATCTTCAAAATAATCATCATTATCATAATGCACATCATATCCTGTCACGCCATTATCTAAATAATAACTAAAAAGTCCCATATTAGGATTTACTAAAGCTTTTTTATTATCTGAAAAATTTGTAACCACGAAATTTGAATCCGTTTCCATTGTTTTATTAAGTGCCTTTGAAAGCATAGTTACAAATTCAGAAAGCGTAACATTATCATTAAATCTAAACTTCTCTGAATCACTTATAATTCCGATACCATACGCTACATTAACTGTCGCTTTGTCAGAATCACTTAAATCAGAAATATCCGTATAACTCGGTGTCGTTTGCCGTATTATGCCTTTTTCAGTAATATCAATTTTTGACATTATACACTTTAAAGCACTAATCCTTGTAAGTTCGGAATTCGGATAAAAGTCTTCATCAAATGTTTTGTTTTGAATCGCATTTGCAAAAATTAAATATTTTCCATCATTTTTTGTGATTCCATTAATATCTGCATCATAATTCTCCAAATGATAGTTATTTATGCGTTGGAAAATCAAGGCAACATCACCCATAGTTACCGCTTTTTCAGGGTTTAAAGATATGCTTCCTAAAACGCCTTGTTCCACAAATTGGCTTATGGTGTTTTCTGCCCAATGCCCTTCTAACAAATCATTTGTTTTATTTGGGTCAAATACATCTATAACAAATTCCCCTTTTTCACTATAAACAGGCATAGTCCCAATCAAACTTGTTATATTTTCTTTTAAAAGATTAGGTTTTTCCCATTTTAATGTATATTTCATCTGAGAACCATCTTCAAAATTCACATCCGATTGTGGTTCTAAAAATGTATCGCTTCCAATAGGGATTAATGCATAATTAGGCTTAATCTCTTTGATTTTTGATTTTGAAGTTACACCAAATATATTGCCCATAAATTCAATTTCGTCAATTCTAAACTCATTCTTCTTTAAATTTGCATTATTTATAGTGAGTCTAAACTTTGATGAACGAACTTTATCATCAAAATGGATTATTCGTAACTCAGACTTCGAATTATCAGATTGATCCCACTTCAATATTAAACCAGATTTAACTTTTTTCCAAAACCCGTTTT
>JAVXFE010000053.1:0-9894 GCA_036658075.1 Oscillospiraceae bacterium | reverse complement strand
ACAGGGATATTGCTCTTCCTGTAAGAAATGAAAAAGGGCTTAGTATAAATAATAGTTTCGAGGAAATAGAGTTTGGGGCTTATATCCACGATAGAGAGTGTGAAATAGACATGAGTTGCTTAGAATAACGAAAGGAGCCGTATCTTATGAAATTAACATATAAACACACACTTAGAGCTAGCTATCTTGGATCTATGACACAAGCTGTTATGAACAACCTCGCACCACTCTTATTTTTAACATTTCAAAGAAGTTATGATATAACCATTGAGAAAATCTCAATGCTTATTTTGTTAAACTTTGTGGTACAAATTTTCACCGACCTTGTCGCCTCGAAATATATTGACAAAATTGGTTATCGTATTTCCGTTGTTGCGGCACATTTTTTAGCATTTATTGGACTCGTATGTCTCGGTATACTACCACAGGTTATGGCTCCGTTTCCGGGGCTTATTATTGCAACGGTTCTTACCGCTATAGGCGGCGGACTTACGGAAGTTATTGTAAGCCCAATCGTTGAAGCTTTGCCTTTTAAGAAAAAGTCATCGCTTATGAGCCTTCTTCACTCATTTTACTGTTGGGGACAGGTTGCGGTGGTACTTCTTTCGACTTTGTATTTTGTAACTATTGGAACTAAAACGTGGTACTATTTACCCATAGTCTGGTCACTTTTACCATTCTTTAACATGCTATTATTTGCAAAAGTTCCTATACGGACGCTTGCAGAAGGCGCTGATCAAGTTCCACTGCGCAAGCTTTTTTCTACAAAAATATTCTGGCTTTTTGCAATAATGATGACTTGTGCCGGTGCCTCTGAACTTGCCATGTCACAATGGTCATCGCTGTTTGCAGAGCTTGGATTGTCGGTTTCAAAAACCACAGGCGACTTATTGGGACCATGTGCGTTCGCCCTGCTTATGGGATGCAGCCGTCTTTATTATGGGCTGAATAGTTCGAAAATCAACTTAAAACGAGCCTTGGTTTTAAGCAGCATATTATGTATTTTCAGTTATCTTTTAACCGCATTATCACCAAACCCTCTGCTTTCCCTAACGGGATGTGCTTTGTGCGGATTTTCTGTGGGTCTTATGTGGCCGGGTCTTTATAGCCTTTCTGCAAAAAGTTATCCACAAGGCGGAACGGCAATGTTTGGGATTTTAGCTTTAGCTGGAGACGTAGGCTGTGCAATAGGTCCCAGCCTTACGGGTGAAATTTCTAACACCGTTGCAAATGCAAAAGATTTTGTGTTTGCAAATATCTTTACGTATACAACGCCTATTGAACTAGGTTTAAAAGCAGGCTTGTTCTGTGTTGTTATTTTCCCGCTAATTATGCTCGTTTCTGTTTTATTATTGAAAAAAATTATGAGGAGAAATAAAAATGTATAAACTTTGTGTTTTTGATATGGATGGAACTTTAGTAAACTCAATTACAGATATTGCGTATGCAATGAATCGTGCGCTTAAAATTTTAGGATACCCCGAAAAGCCCGAAAATGAATATTATCAAATGGTTGGAAAAGGAATGAAAGCCTTATGTGAGGCAGCTATACCCAAAGAAAATATGAAAGATTTAGATAAAATTATTCATGAATATCATTCATATTACATCAATCATTGTTGTGAAAAAACTCGCCCCTACGATGGAATTGTCGATGCCGTTTCGGCAATACGAAAAGCCAATATTCCATGTGTAGTTTTGTCAAATAAGCCTCATGAACAACTTTTAGCGGTGATTAACAAACTTTTCCCACCTAATCTTTTTACAAAGATTTTAGGTAAAGTTGATAGCTTTCCGCAAAAGCCAAGCCCCGAATCATTAGAATATCTTATGCATTCTTTTAATGTTTCTAAAAATGAAACGATTTATATAGGCGATTCTAACGTCGATATGACTCTTGGCACGAACGCAAAAGTTCAAACAATTGGTGTTGAATGGGGCTTTCGTGATCGTACAGAGCTTGAAGAATATAATGCAACATATATAGTGAAGAAACCAAATGAATTATTCGATATTGTCTGCAAATAAAACAAAAATCGAATTTTTAGGAGATGTTTAAAGTGAAATACAAATTTAACGACCTTGTAGATATTGTTTCTAAGCTTCGAGCTCCCGGCGGTTGTCCATGGGATGCTGTTCAAACCCATGAAAGTATAAAGAAAAACGTGGTTGAAGAGGCCTATGAACTTGTAGAAGCTATTGACGGTGGGGATAGTAAAAAAATTGCAGACGAAAGTGGCGACATGCTACTTCAAGTAGTGTTTCATGCCATAATCGGAAGCGACAACGGCGAATATGATATTGACGATGTAAGTGACGCAATATGTCGAAAACTTATACATCGTCATCCACACGTTTTTGGAGATGTTGAGGTTAAAAACGCTGAAGAAGTTCTTGAAAATTGGGATGCAATCAAACGTAACGACCGTGACCAATCAACCATTACAGATGAACTCAAAGGTGTTTCGGCATACTTGCCGGCTTTAATGAGATGTGAAAAAATTCAAAAAAAAGCCGCTAAGGCAGGCTATGAGACTACTGTAAATCCGAAACTTCAGTCTTCTATAATTGAAGAAGATACAAAACATAATATTATTGAAGGAAAATTAGGAAAAGCTTTATTTGACATAGTGGAAATATGCCGCAAAAACGACATAGAACCCGAATTATTGTTAAACCGACAAATACAACTTTTTATAAACGACTTTCACGAATTTGAAATTAAAAATAAAGGAGCGGAAAAATTATGAGATTGGATAAATTTTTAAAAGTTTCTCGCTTGATAAAACGTCGAACTGTTGCAAACGATGCCTGCGATGCCGGTCGTGTGTCAGTTAGCGGACGAACGGTTAAAGCTTCATATGACGTAAAAACAGACGATATCATTACAATAACCTTCGGTGCAAAGCCTCTTACCATAAAGGTTTTAGATGTAAAAAACACCACTAAGAAAGATGATGCCTCATCTTTATATGAAGTGGTCGAATAATGACTAAAACGTTAACAATCCGTTAAATTTTCTATAATTTATTTACATTTTGTTGACGTTGTGATATAGTTCTTAATATAGTGATTTTGTTAAATATAAAATTTAACAGTAAAATTTTATGAAACAGCTTGGAGGTTTTGTTGTGTTAACAGATATTGAGATTGCTCAAAGTGCAAAAATGGTACACATTGGTGATATTGCAAAAAAGCTTAATATTCAAGATGAACATCTTGAATATTATGGCAAATATAAAGCAAAAATCAACGATGAAATTTGGAATACGCTAAGCGATAAAAAAAATGGTAAATTAGTTCTGGTTACGGCAATTAACCCCACACCTGCCGGCGAAGGAAAAACCACCACAACCGTTGGATTAGGGCAAGCAATGGAATCCATTGGAAAATCAGCGATTATTGCATTGCGTGAACCTTCTCTGGGACCTGTTATGGGAATAAAAGGCGGAGCGGCAGGCGGTGGCTACTCACAAGTTGTACCAATGGAAGACATAAATCTCCATTTTACAGGTGACATGCACGCCATTACAGCTGCAAATAACCTATTAGCGGCGACAATCGACAATCATATTCATCATGGAAACGAACTCAAAATTGACGCACGACGAATTGTTTGGACCCGTTGTATGGACATGAACGACCGTGCCTTGCGTGAGGTTGTTGTAGGACTTGGTGGGAAAATTAACGGCTTTCCACGTCAGGATAGCTTTAAAATTACTGTTGCAAGTGAAATCATGGCAATTTTATGTTTGGCGGATGATATGGAAAATCTTAAAGTCCGTTTGGGTAATATTCTTATTGCATATGACGTCAATGATAACCCCGTGTATGCCAGAGATTTAAAAGTTTCAGGAGCAATGGCACTCCTCCTTCGTGATGCGATACAACCCAACCTTGTACAAACACTTGAAAACACCCCATGTTTAATGCACGGAGGTCCTTTCGCTAACATCGCACATGGCTGCAACTCCGTTCGTGCCACAAAATTAGGTCTTAAACTTGCGGATTATTGTATAACCGAAGCGGGTTTTGGTTCAGACTTGGGTGCTGAAAAATTCTTTAATATTAAATGTCGCTATGCTGGGCTTAAACCTGACTGCGTTGTGCTGGTTGCTACAATTCGTGCGCTTAAATACAACGGCGGCGTATCGAAAGAAAATGTAGCTAAGCCGGATTTAGAGGCTTTAGAACGTGGTATAGTAAATCTAAAAAAACATATCGAAAACATGAATAAATTTGGCGTACCCGTTGTGGTTGCCATTAACAAATTTGAAACAGATACAGAATCAGAAATTTCATACATAACTGAATTTTGCAACGCCTTAGGCGTTTCAGTAACTCTCGCCGATGTGTTTGCAAAAGGCGGAAAAGGCGGAATTGATTTAGCAAAAATGGTTGTAGATACTATTGATAATCAAAAATCAGATTTTAAACCTTTGTATGATGAAACTTTGCCAATAAAACAAAAAATCATGACAATAGCAAGTGAAATTTATGGTGCCGATGGTGTTAATTATACAGTCCAGGCCGAAAAGGAAATTGCAAAACTAACGCAACTGGGATTTGATAAGCTCCCTGTTTGTATGGCAAAAACGCAATATTCGTTATCTGATGACCCGACTCTTTTAGGCAGACCAACCAACTTTAAAATGACTGTGCGTGAAGTTAATGTTTCGGCGGGCGCTGGGTTTGTAGTAGCTTTAACAGGCGCCGTAATGACTATGCCGGGGCTTCCAAAAACGCCGGCAGCATACAACATGGATATACAAAAAGACGGAACTATAGTTGGATTATTTTGATTTATCAAGCGAGAACTACGAGGAGTTGATTACATTTGTTTATATCAGATAAATACGACATCGCCGTTATCGGCGGAGGTCATGCCGGAATTGAAGCAGCTTTTGCGGCGGCAAGACTTGGAATGCGAACATGTATATTTTCCATTAGCCTAGATGCGGTGGCAAATCTTCCATGCAATCCAAGTATCGGAGGAACGGCAAAAGGACATCTTGTCCGTGAGATTGATGCACTCGGCGGAGAAATGGGAAAAGTTGCGGATGCAACTTTTATTCAGTCACGAATTTTAAATCGTGGAAAAGGTCCCGCTGTGCATTCGTTAAGAGCCCAAATTGACAGACGTGCGTATCAAACCGAAATGAAACACCGACTTGAACTCACTCCAAACCTTGATGTTCGCCAAGGAGAGATTGTGGATATAAAACTTGATGATAACGGAAACGTTAAATCAGTAATAACTCGCAGTGGTGCAGAATATTTATGCACAGCTGCAATCGTATCGACAGGCACCTACCTAAAATCACGAATCATTATTGGTGAGTTTAGCCAAGAAAGCGGACCGGATGGAGTTTTCCCGGCGACAGAACTTTCACAAAATTTACGAAACATCGGCGTTGAATTAGTTCGCTTTAAAACAGGTACTCCTGCACGAATAAACCGACGAAGCATTGACTTTGAAAAGCTTGAAGAACAGTTTGGCGATGATGAAATTACACCGTTTTCCTTCGAAACAAAAGAGAATCAAGAAAACCAAGTTTCGTGTCATATCACCTACACAAACAATAAAACCCATGAGATTATATTAAAAAATCTCCATCGTTCGCCACTTTATGGCGGTGATATTCATGGTATAGGTCCTAGATATTGTCCTTCTATTGAAGATAAAATTGTCCGCTTTAAGGACAAAGAACGCCATCAACTTTTCGTTGAACCTATGGGAATGGACACAGAAGAAATGTATCTTCAAGGATTTTCCAGTAGTATGCCCGAAGACGTTCAAATTGAAATGCTCCATTCTTTGGTTGGTTTTGAAAATGCTAAGGTTATGCGAAACGCATACGCTATCGAATACGACTGTGCAAACCCTTTACAATTGTATCCCAGCCTTGAATTCAAAAATATTGGAGGTCTTTATGGTGCGGGGCAGTTTAATGGAACCTCTGGATACGAAGAAGCAGCGGCACAGGGTCTAATTGCCGGAATAAACGCCGCACGCAAGATACGTGGTGAAGATCCCTTTGTTCTTGACCGCTCACAAGCATATATTGGCTCATTAATTGATGATTTGGTTACAAAAGGAACAAACGAACCCTACCGAATGATGACATCTCGGAGCGAATATCGCCTTTTATTAAGACAGGATAATGCCGATTTGCGGCTTACTCCTTTCGGTTACGAAATTGGTCTTATTTCACAAGAGAGATATGATGACTTTCTAGAGAAAAAGCGTTTGATTGACAATGAAGTTAAGCGTCTTTCAAATATAATTTTTCCGCCATCTGAAAATGTCTTAAAATATTTAAAAAGCCTCAACTGTCCGCCAATTACCACAGGCGTTCGTGCTACAGATTTGCTAAAGCGTCCACAGGTAACGTACAAAGAGATGGCCGTTATTGACACAGATAGGTCGCCCTTGCCAAAGGCAGTGTGTGAACAAGTCGAAATAAGTATAAAATATGAAGGATATATAAATCGCCAACTCAAGCAGGCAGAACAGTTTAAGAAACTCGAAAAAAAGAAACTTCCAAAAGATTTAGAGTATTCTACAATTGAAGGTCTGCGTCTTGAAGCTAGACAAAAACTTGACAAAATTAAGCCACACTCATTAGGTCAAGCATCACGAATCTCTGGTGTTTCGCCATCAGATATGGCTGTTTTAATAATTTATCTAAAATCCCAAAACTAGGAGGACACACATTATGAATAAAAAGAAACTTTTATGTGCAACCATCGCCGTAGTCTTGGCAACAACCACCTTTGCGGCGTGTGGAAAAAAAGATACTGCTACACCTGCTGCAAAAAACGCAAATTCGGTAGCGGAACAAAACAAAAAGTCAACCGCAAAACCTGTTAATGTACCGGTTGAAGAACGTGCCGAAGAAAAAAAATACGAATATACCGATGCCGATTTTGGGCTTATTGATACCACAACAGGAAAGGGTATAGTTCTTGGAATGAGCCTCACCGACATTGAAGAAGTTACCGGCTCTCCGGTGAAAGTTGATAGAGATTATCGAACTTATGATGGCGTTGTTGTTAAATACACAAACGACATCGCTGAAGTTTTAATTGTTGCATCAGGAAACATGGCTGAAGGAATGACCCCTACAAAATATGCCACAAACCGTGGCGTAAAACTTGGAACGTCAGTAAATGATTTTCACAAAGCGTATGGCGATAAAGTTTCTGAAAAACGGTCAAATGATACAGGTGCCGACGATGCCGTTAACGATGATACCGCTAACAGCACTGCCAAACCAGATGCTCGTGCAACAGGTGCTACACGTTATTTAAAACGAGATGGTAAAAAAATCGAATATTTAGGCACTGATTTAACAAAGGAAAACAGACCCGAAGATACGAGCTTGGTATATCTCCAAGATTTCATTTTTAGTACCGAAAAAAACACAGTCGAAACTATTAGAATTGGAAAAAACGATACAATAATGGGCAAGTAAAATTTAGCTTACGGTAATGCAAATGTATCATTATCATTATCAGAATAACTGAACCCCTCCCTGTCAAGTAGATACTTGACAAGGAGGGGTTCAATCTTTCGCTGTGCTTTTTTATAATTATTTTTAACTATCTAAGTGGAATTACCATATTCCACGTTTTTGTGCAATTCATAAACCCATTAGTTCCATCTGATGTTGCAAAAAACGCATGTGTAGCCACTCCATTTTCAAAGAGCAAGAATGGTCTTTCAAGGTTTCCCATTTTTCTAACCACTCCATCATCCCACAAAATATCCCTACTGTAGAACAAAAAGTCCTTTTTAAATTCCCAATTTATGCCGTCATTTGAACGTGCATATACACCGCCAAACTTTTCACCACAAATTTCACCATTCATATCCTTTGCCATCATATTATATCCATCTTTGTCAATCCATATAAAGGGGTCTTCCATTTCAAAGCCTTCAACCCTAATAAGCGGTTCATCTTTCATCGCTATATATTTTGCATCAAATTTTTCTGCTTTTGCAACACCAAATTCCATTTTTCCATGCAGATATTTAGGATACGGCATCTTAGCATATTCACGTGTTTTATATACAAGTGTAATCTTACCGTTTGCGTCTTGACATGGGGCAGGATTTGACACAAAAAAGTTATCAAATTTGTCTGGTCGTGGCTCTAATATTGGCTTATCAGACCTCTTCCATGGACCAAACACGCTTTTTGATGTAGCGATACCTATACGCTTGTTCGAGCGTGCAACGATGGTTCTATAATTATCATTATCTAAAACTTCATCATCTGAAATATCCGGGAAAGGATTTGTTGTTGCTACATAATATAATACATAAGAATCACCACATTTCATTATATGTGGGTTATGCGTTGATCTGCCATCCCAATATTCTGCACCTCGTGCCGGTAAAACCACTTCCTGGAACACATACGGTCCCTCCGGAGTTTTCGAGGATGCACGAACAACCTCACTTGCAACGAGCCAGCCTGGATGCATTGGATATTTTTTGCTCCATCTTGATGCAAACATATGATAGTTGTCGTCCTCGCCTTTTACAACGCTTCCGCACCAAACCCAATATCCTTCCATTTCAAAGCCCCCACCAACAGGTGCCGGTAACATCATATCTGATAACTTTTTATCCATTGTTCAGCCTCCTAGACATTTAATTTAATTTATAACAATGAAACAGGCTCTTTTTTAAAGCTTATCACTCTGCCTTGGCAAAATCCTACCACATTTCCCCCTCATTGTCAAGCGAATTTCACGGCATACGTGTTGTATTAAAGTAAAATCGCAACATTTAATTTACTTTATTTATAAATTAATCTGTATATCACAACAATCGCCTGTTCTCTAAGTGCCTTTTCTTTTGGTAAAAATGTACCATCTTCCATTCCGTTTAAAAGTTTTACCGTTGTCGCTTTATTGACAAAAGGTCTGGCCCATTCGCTAATATCTTGATAATCCGAAAAGTCTGATTTTTTTTCAGTTATAGTGCCATTTTTATTTTCATATGCATTAACCAAAATTTTCGCCATTTCTTCTCGTGTAAGGTATCCATTCGGATCTGCCATTCCTTCATTTCCATGAATAAACCCAGCTTTGGCGGCGGTCGCTAAATAATCTGCGTACCAATCTCCGCTGACTACATCAGAAAATTCTCCACTATATTTTACTATTTCAAGTTTAAGCGCACGAACAATCATTGTTATAAACTCGGCTCTGGTAGTGGTTTCAGTAAGTCCCAAAGATGTTTCGCTTATACCATTTACAACTTTATCTGTCACCATTTTAGTGATTTCTTCTTTTGCCCAATGATTTTCAAGTTCTTTCTTCATCTCACTGTTTAAACCATTATCTCCTGGCTCTTGAGTTGGCACCGGCACTGGCCCTGTGGTACCCGTGTTATCCGGAACGCTCGAATGTGAACCGGACCCCCCTGCTCCGCTTCCTGAACCGCCGCCATCATTATTTGGCTTATCCTCAGGTTTAACAGGATTATCTGAATCTTCAAACCCTGGAGTAGTTCCCATGTACACACAATTGCCCTTTTGAGCAAACTTAATATTCTTTTTATTTAAGACAACGTCTTTTGTAATAAACTTATTTAAAATACTAATCTTATCACAATTCACTTTTTTAGCACCATCAACCTTACTGGTTGTCATATTGATTTTGCTTCCCTCTAAATCTATTTTTAAATCCGAAATCTCTTCCTCGGATTTAACCAAATATTTTTTAAGTGAATTATCATAGATAAACGTCCCTTGACGAATAATCATGGAGGTGATATTATCACCTGACTTTTCTACATATATAATATTTGCGTCCGTGCTATAATTTCCAATCGTACGAGTTCCCTTTTTTGTAGTATCATGTAAATTATAATACGTT
>JAVXFE010000052.1:0-9912 GCA_036658075.1 Oscillospiraceae bacterium | reverse complement strand
AGGGCAGTCAAATTTGCACGTTTTTCAGCGGTTTCAGCTTCGATTTTAGCCGCTTCCTCAATTTCAGCCTGCTCTTTATAAGGAGAGAGTTCTGCAATTTGGGATTCAAGGTCTTTAATTTTCTCGTTAGCCGCAACCAAAGCATTGTCTTTCTCGGCTATCACGGAATTTATCGAGGCAACAGATACAACAAGCTTAATTTCTTCGGGTTCGCCAACCGTGACAACATCGTTCTCAACCGTATAAGTAAATTTTAGGAACTCAAGTTGGGTCTCCATCTCATATGCGCGATAAAGGCAATAGCTCTCAGCGGGGAACAGTAGGGATACATAGCCCTCTTTGTATTTGGCACGAATTGCCTCATTGAGTTTCTTCCTGATATCGTTTTCTGTTAATGAAGCTATCTCAGCAATGGTGGGGGGGGCTTTTGTTTCAGGTACATTTGGGACTGTTACTGTAGTTGTAGTATTTTTCAAATTTTTCTTTTCTCCTTCCGTCGAGATTGAGCCTCCGACATAAACATCGTTTGACAATGCCTGTGCCAAAATAACTTCATCTTCAACTGTTTCTCCGTTCAATTCAGCATAGGCGTACATTCCGGCGCTGGGGACAGCGCCTTCTACCTTCGTTCCAAGCAAGGCATTCCCTATAAAAGAAAACGTCTTTAGGATTTTTTTACCCAAAGGGAGGCTTTCAGATTGGGAAACCTTAATTTCCCAAGAGGATTTAACTTTTTGTTCAGACCAAAGTTTATCTAAAACTTGGGCATAGGCGGGAAATCTTTCTTTCCAGATTTTAGCGGAAATCATGAGGCAATTCTTTTTGCCTACATATCCCTCAACCTCTCGCTCCTCAATCCATGTATCTACGACAGAGCCTATTGGCATTGTTCCAAACTTTACCTGCACAGCCCCATTTTCGTCTCGCTCCACAGTCATTTCATGACCTCTAAAATCAATGGGATTGCCCCCACAGTCTGTGATTAGCTTTGCGACGATTGGGAAACCTCTCATGGTTGCATGGTATAGCTCTCCGGATTCTTTTGGGATTTTATTTCCGTTGAGGTCGAACTCATCAAGAACCGATATAAGAAACGTAGCCAATTTATACGTATCAAACTCTGCTATCTCAATGGGCAACCCCGAAATAATAATATTTTCAGTTTCCATTTTGACCTCCTTTCTCACCAAATTCGTAACCAATATCTCGAATTATTTCTATAGTCTCCTCGCTATCTGAGACATTAAAAAAACCGACGCAAATTACGCCGGCTTCAGAGATAACTATTCGTATTTTCTCGCCACATTCCGGGCAAGTAATATCAAAAGTTTTGTTCATTACTCACCTATTTCTTTATTTTCTTTAGAGTTTCATTTCTCTTCTTGTCTGCCTTTTGTTTTTCAATATCACCACTGCTGCTTGGACGACCCGGTTTTCCTTCGTCGGCTCCGTTTGAAGTATAAGCCGTATTTCTCGGGAAGAATATCTCTTCGACACTTTCGTCATTCTCTTTTTGACGCCTACGTTTTTCTTCCTCAAAATCTAGCCCTATATAATCATAGGCGGTTTCAAGAGAACCGTTCAGCATAGTGTAGATAAAGCTGGCAATGTCTTTACGGAGAGAAACCTCCATTTCCTGAGAGTCGCACACTTTCAGTTTTGGGGCAAAATCAGGGTCTAGGTTATTTTCCTCGAGAATAGTTCTATAAAACCCGTACATAGCTTTTTCAAATTGCTCTGAAATGGCGTTTATTGTTCTGAGGAGCTGGTCTATAGAAATCGAAGCAACTGTAACCGTAGATGTCTCACTGTCGATAAAACCTATACCAAGAGCGGTCATAAACTTTGAAGTATAAGCTTTAAGCAAATCAGCAGACTCGCCTTCCGTTGATTTATCCGTAACGTATTCAAGGCTTTCGACAAAGGGAGGTGCAGTATAAAGGACAAAGTTTGTTTTAAGTGCGTTAACTGCGGAACTATGTGCAGTTTCCTGTTCAGCTAAACCCTTTTGATTGCCTTTTTCTCCCATAAGCTCAACTCTGAGCTTTTGAAAAATAATCTTTTTGGAACGTGTCTTAGATGCAGCCACGTCGGCAGTCTCAATGTTTTTGATAACAATTAAGGGTCTAAGGCACTTGAACGCCGGGCTTAATCCGAACCTACGCCCCATAGAGTTTATTTTGAGACAAGCCGAGTTTTTCATATCAAGCTTTACTAGCTTTTCTCCGTCTTTGTACGCTTTTGATACCTCTTTGGGGTAGTTTGCTTCTATTTCTTTCAGCATATCTTCAAAATATAAGGCTTTTTTCTTTTTGTCTTTTTGATAAGTTTTTTTTAATCGAGTTTTTAACTCATCAATGCTGAACTCGATAACGCTCTCCCTATTTATTCTATACTCGGAGGGGTAGGCGATATTAAGAGGGTAATGGTCTATGATGTTTCTACCATTACTCTCTCTTCTAGTCATTACATAATTGCCTTCTAGCCAAGTGGTACTGATGGCTTCCCGTACAAGTTCATCAAGAATGACATCATCATTAAATGTATCGATTATGTCCTTGACTTCTTCAAGCTGGGAACTATTCATCTCTTTGCCATGTAGCGGCACGTAATTTAGCCTATAATTTGTGTCTATGTTACTCGTGATTGCCTCATAAGCCCTACCGAGTAACGAGTCTGACGCTACGCTTTGCAAGATAAAAGCATTCGCAATCCTTAAATTTTGTAAGTTAGAGTTGATACCAACCGACAACTCATCAATCTTGTCCAAAGTCATATTGTTATTACTTGCGGCATCGGACGGGAACACAGAATATTGGTCAGGCTTCTTTTTGTCGCTATACCTATCCAGAGCGGCTCTTAATATCTCATTAGTGTGCCTTTCTATGTATTCCGTGTCTGCCACAGAAGTAACAAGAACAGAGTTTTCATCTACTTTTGTTGCTTCGTAATATACATCGTAATTTTCAGTATCTGCCAAAATTTCACCACCTTTCTTTTAAAATGGGATGGTAGATACACACAAATTTATATTGTTTAAATCTATTTGCTCGTCCTCGATATAGAGCAAATCTGAACGTCGCATGATTGACAATGCGTGACTGCCAAGTGCTACGCAATAAGATCTATCATCGTGCATCTTGCCTCTTTTGTCCTTAGAAAGTTCATATTGAACGCCGCCGTTTGGTGTGTCATAGCGGCACATATAAATCATCTCATTTTTGGTTAAATTGATTTGTAACAGAGCCATACGCTCTTCTTCACTGAGCTGATAATTTATAAAGTTACCGTCTTTTTGTTCCAGTAACATAATTTCTTTACCGTCGTACTCAGTAAAATTGATTAAATCAAGCTTCAAGTTTTTTTCCAAAGAACTGTAAATTACCTTCTTGTACCCTGCGGGGTCTATAAGATGAACAATAGGAACGGCATTGGGGTATTTATCTCTTGCTGTCTCATACTGTTTATGAGTGGGGTCAATTATTCCCCTATGCAAAACTCCGTTGCAGTCTTTCCAATCCTCCATGAGCTGGTCGGCTACTGCGCTAATTCCGCCACCGCCCGAGCCTGCGTCTATGTAGAATTCGAGGTTTTCCCATTCAGCAGCACGTTCTCCATTATAAATAATCATCTGTTCTTTTATTATGTCCAGTTGTCTTGGCATAGGTAACGGGGTTTTAGCTTTTGTCTCTTTATCTACCATAGAAATAACGTTTTCAAGTTGGAGCTTAAACCCGACTTGTTTATCGTCAATTACTTGGAAAATAGCTAAAATACTACCATCAAAGTTTCTTGCAGGGTCATAGCAGAATATAAACTTTTTTTTACCCGTATCGTTATATAGCAAAGGGATTCTATAAGTAGAGTTACGAATAAGAGTTTCTGCTTTGACAACAGCATTTTGACCGGCGCCTTTGCGAAATTTATTAAAAAGCTCACGGTCTGCAAGTTCTGGGTCTTCTTCGATAGCCTTTTCAATTGCTTCTTTTGTAAGATGTGACTTAATCTTCACGCCATCAACGGTAGAGTAATCCGAAATTGTATTCGCGTTGAGGTCACAGACGAAATAATTTGTGTCCCCAAGAAACATTTTCTTCGCAAAAGTTTGATATTTTGCAAAGAAGGGGAATCCCACATCTCCGGCAGAGCTGGCATAAAGAAGCTGTAAGGGCATTTGGATAGGGTCGTAAGTTTTAATCTTTTCAGTACCTAAACCAAAGTTAGAGTCTACGTTTGCAAAGTTCTCTGTGGACGCCATTTGCTCGTCGCTCTGCCATGCACACTCATCGTAAAAAACAGAACCACGTTTACCACGAATAGCATTTAAGTTAGTGGAGAGGGTCTCCAAGCAAGAATCGTTCAATAGAGAAAATTTATGACCACTGGGGTTATGTAGAAATCCGGTATCTGAATTTGAACCCTTATAAACTTCATCCGCAAAAATATCGGTTAAAGTCTTGAATGAAGGTATTCTTTTAAATGTTAAGTCTTCAATTTTTCTGAATACCTCGATTGATTGTTGGGACGAGTTGGTGCTGATAAAAACCTTGTAGTTGGGGATTAACAACATTTTGGTCATTAAAAAAACTGCTGCCTCAACTGTTTTACCTGCTCCACGGGAACACAACCATAAGACATACGGCTTGCTCCAACTTTCCATAAACATCCAACGTTGATAATCCATTAGTTGGATACCAAAAATCTCAGACACAAAGTTTACAGGCGATTGGCGTCCCCATTGAATTAAAGCTGTGTATTTCGAATATTCTTCAATTGTTTTTTGGGATAATTCCTTTTTTGTCGAAGGTTTGTATATAATCATGAGAACTCCTTTGGATTTGAGTCCTTCATCTTGCTTTTGCTCACCGGTGATTGCAAGGAATAAAAATAACCAACTCTTAACGTGGCGTGTGAGTTGGCAAATCGGTTATTTTTATCAATATGTCCATATTCTATTCTCATAAATTACCCTCTTTTCGTTGAGCTGAGGGCTATCTGATTTTTCAGAATGCGGTTTTCTTCCATTAATCTGTCCACTATTTCTCTAAGGGATAAAAGCGTTTCTCTTTGTTCTTTAATCATTTGGGTATACTCATTGGCATCCCAAGTTAATTGTTCCATAATGCTCTGGTTGCTCAAATCAGCTATTTGTTTCATAGCGGCTGAAGTGTTTATGTCGTACAAACTTACCTTTACAGCGTCAAATCCATCTTCAAGCATGTCTTTCATCTTGCATGAAATGGCACTTTTACCCTGCTTGGACGTACCGTTCGACCCTGAGTTGATGTTATTATCCTGCGCAATTTTAGAAATTGAAGCAAGCAGGGTTGACTTGGCTCCTGAAAGATTTTTTATCGTTGTTTCGTCCGGGCTTGAACTCATTAACTCTGAGTTAAATAATTCGTTTATTTTTTTGCACTGTAGCTGTAGTTGGGTCAACTCGATAACACTTTGAATTTTATGTCCGTCGTCTCTTATATCGTCGGTGTCACAATAAGAAGAAAGAATATTAAAACAGTATTTTCTGTCATATTCCGTCATTCCCATATCATCAAACGGGTCATATCCGATTATAGAAGTGACGTAATTCTTATTTTGCTTGTCCTTAACCGACCATTTTGTTCCAGTTTCTTGCTCATGCCTAACTATTTCTTCCCTTTTCGAAAGTTCCCCGTCGATTAAAGTATTTGCAAAAGTATGTTGCTTGTACTGGGAACCGTTAAGCATTCTTGTGTACATGCCGATTGTAAAATTAGAGTTCTTTTCGATTACAGCTTTGTATGCCGCCCCATAGAAAGGGATATCAAGTAAAGCACAACAAACAATTAGTGCGTTTTGTTCTCCGTATCTAGCGGAATATTCACTCATAAGTGAATCCATACATGCTTTGCACACCAAAACTCGCTTATTGCTGTAGTTCCAAACCCTCGTATGTAGCGATTTATAAAAATCTGTTTCAACTTTGTCCTCTAAACAGCACATACACGTATAATGAGGCTTTTCTTTCTTTTTCTTGGCGGCAGCAGTTTTACTGCTGGTTTTGCTTGGAGTTCCTGCCACTGCTCCCAATCCTCCCTTTAAAATAAAAAAGTGTGAGTTTCCTCACACAATTACATAATATTTTGCAATAAATCACATGCCAAACTTATCACGTGATTCTTGGATCTTCTTTTTGTCCACTCTCAAATAATGCTTAATCGTGACATCCGTTCCGTGGTGATTTAATAGTGAGGAAATATCTTCAACGCTTGCACCGGCTAGCTTCATCAATTGACTTCCTGAATGCCTAAAATCATGCGGATGCAAAGTTGGGACATCAATCATTTCGCCTATTTTTTTACACCATTGTCCTAATGTTCCCGTGGTTATTTGATGAAATTCCCCATCAGTAATCGCGATAAAAACAAAGCCGTTGTCACTAATGTCGTTCTCAGCTCTAAAATCTCTTAAACCGGTAAGTAATTCCTTAACCTCTTGTGAGAAGTAAAGCGTGACCACATATCCCTCTTTTTCAAGGACGTTATCAATTGTGCGTTCGTCAAAGTTAATTTGTTCCCACTTTATGCTGCTTATTGCCGTAACCCTTGCCATTGTAGACAATGAGAACAAGGCATAACATCTTATCTGCAATGAATTATGTATTGAGCTTACTGTTTTAGCGGCTTCCACGTTTTCATTGAGTTTTGAGCGCATTAAACCTACTTGGTCAAAAGTAAGAAATGTTTGAGTTATTATGTCGGTATCTTTTTTAGGTCTATCTATGAATTCCATAGGACTTTCAGTTATAATCTTCTTTTTCCGTAAAAATTTATAAAACGCTGCAATAGAAGACATGCGGCGCTTCATTCTACGAGAGTTATTGCCCTGTGTTTTACAAAAATAAAGAAACTCTGTTATATCGTCTTCATTTAATTTTGTAATACATTGGTTTTCTTGATTATCATAAATATAAAGCCACCAATGCTGAAGGTCGTTCAGATAACCGTCTTTAGTTTTGGGAGAGAGTTCTCTCAACGACATATCAATCTCGTATTTTTTCCAAAGCTTCATTGTTTGAGGATTTATTTTATCGAGCTTTTCCTTGTCGTAAAATTTAATTTTAGGACTTATCTCAGCCATATCGCTCTCTCCTTTCAGATTTATTTTATCAAAGAACCACGTTCTGCAATTGTCTGCTCCAAAAAATCACTGGGACTGAATGAAACAATAGTTTTCGCGGGGTCAATAATAATCTCACCCGTATTTATATCTCCGCGCTTTTTGGAAGACCTGATTTTCCGTCTGAATGTACCAAAATTTACAAGGGTTACTCTATCTTCGTTCATTATTGCTTCAGTAAGAGTATCAAAAATTGAAGTCACCCAAAGTTTTGACTCTCTGATTTCTACCCCCATTTTTGAAGCCATTTTCCTTACCAATTCTGTTCTAGTCACTTATAATCATCCTTAATGTAGTTTTATTTTATATTCTAATGTGATGCCGTCGTCGCTCTTAAAACGCAACAACGTCGCCCCGGGTCTTGCCGTCTTATTGATTGACATTGAAAATGGGTCTGAACCCTCAATACTCGGCACACGAATAACATCTTGGTCAATTCCGATTGTTTCACTGGCTGCGTGGTGGAGATGTCCTCCGGCTAAATAATCAATATTTACTTTATACACAGATGATAAATCTTTGAGAGCTTTTTCTAAATCCTTGACTTCTCCATGAATACCCAAAAAGTTATACCCGGCAATCTCAGCAAAAATAAGTCCCGTGGGGTTTTCTATGTAGGTAAAATTCGGGTTATTTTTAAGTGCCGCCTTAATATAACAAGCCGTTACCTTGCCCATATTTTCTTCTTGAAACGAACCGTTTTTCTGATTAAAGAAACGAAGCTCTGAGTGGTTTCCAAAAACCATCTGGAATTTTACTCGTACACGCTCACTCAATCGGTTCAGCCAAACAGACATAAATTCCATATACTTGACGGTACTATCAACCACACCGTATTTTAATTTAGATAGTTGCCCAACACGCAAAACACCATCAACAAAATCTCCCATAGAGAATACATTCAAAACTTTTATTTTTTCTTTATCGACTATGGCAAGAACCTTATCAAGCAATTCCCACATTCTCTTTTCAAAAATATCAGGGTTGTATTCGTTTATGATTTCCCCCAACAATCCCATTATTTTAAACTCGACGCCATAATGTTCGTCTCCAAAAAGCAAAGCGTATTCTGCCGTATCGTCGTCCTGAGGCAAGGGGAGGGGAGCAGGCACGGAAATTGCGTTGAGATTTTGTGCGGCTGCAAGCATTTTTTCAACGATTAGCTCTTCTCTCGAATCTTCCCTAAGCCAGCGGTTATATTCTAGTTTTTCTGTTTGTAGCTTAACTCTTTCCTTATAAGTTTCCTCTTTTTGCTGACGGAGCTGGTTCGCATACTCATTTCCCATCATGTATACGAAAACATCTCTATAATAGGCTTTAGCGGCTTGATATGGTTTTCTGTAAGCACTCTCGTCTTTGTAATCAGATTCATCTTCGCGAAGTTCAGCGTTAAGCAGGGGAGTGATAGACCGCCAGTTCTGAATTTGTCCGCTTTCTATTAAAGCTCCGACACGCCACAAAAACTGATGCTCATTTTCATCTGAATGTTTGCTCAAATCAATCATATTTCTGCCTCACGATGCGGCGTGACCGCAAGTTTTCTAAAAGTTTAATAGCTGGGCGTGATTCCTCCATGTAGCGATTATGGCGGGTAAGAGCTATATGCGTATTAGGCAGAGCTTTTTTAATAGCCGAAGCTTCTTCTTTTGAAATGTTTGTTATAATTTTCATTCCCTTTTTAAAATATTTGTTTGACTTATAATCGTTGCTATGGTAATATATAGTTGAGTTACTATACAATACATATAAGGAATTGTTGCATCAAAAAATAATAAACCCGCAAAGCATTGGTATTACTAGCTTTGCGGGTTTATTATTTTAAGTCATCTTTTAATAAACATCGTTACTTTTGCATTTTTCTTTGAATTTAGCTACTCTTTTTGCCGTCATGATTTTGTTTTTCTCTGCTTGACAATCATCGCAACGAACCTTATTTTTAACATTTCCACTCACTTCAAACTCTTTCCCGCAGGAGCAGATAATTGTTTTAGCTTCAGCGGGGTGGTACCCGGCACAATTCTTGCAATATATTTTTGTGTTATTCTTGTTCTGTTTTGAAATTGAGCCGCAAGACTTGCATCTGAAATATCCCTTATCTTTCCAAAGCATATATTCATATCCAAGCTCACCGAACTTTGAAATTTTTAATACTGGTTCGCCAATGTTGTCAACAAACTCTACTCTGATATTTCCATTGCCCGAACGATTGCTTAGAGAGATTAACCCTTCAACCAATATTTGATGTATCAAACTCTCACAGTTTCTTACGGTCAGCGCCACCTTAGCGTCCCGGCAAGCATTTTTAGCATCCACGTTTATCCAATTATTATTCTTTTCATTCTTCATGTTATAATATTTCGCGTAACATAAGAACGAAAACGCAATCCGCTCAGCCCGAACGCTTGATAAGGAGGAGATAGCATCAAGTTCGATCTTGGTTATTGGAATATACTCTATTTCCGCAAGTTTATACTTCCCGGCTTGCCGGACATATTTATCTAAAGTTATTGACCACTTAACAGGGTTGTAATTGGTATAATTTTCGCTCATAAAGGCGTCAAGCTTGGAATACAATTTTTTGCCTGCAATGCCTTCCACTTGCTTAAAGTATTTTGCCAACAAATTCAAAGAGACAGACGGCTTATCCCCAATATTTCCGCTCTTGATTATTTCCTCGGCATATTTTTTTTCATTTAGTATTACTTCCGCCAATTTCGTCGTCCTTTCTTATTGTCCTAAGGGTATAGGTATCCC